>JABDRK010000053.1 GCA_013041785.1 Eudoraea sp. | reverse complement strand
GCCTATAACCTGCTTGAAACCAGGGCTGGTTATTTAAATACAGGCACCTGGAGTAATAAAGCCATAAAAGAAGCTAAACTACTTGGCGAAGTGATTGAAGTGGCCTCTTCAAAAGACAAGAACTTCAACTATATACCCAAAGGATATGCTATCCCGGATGGTTTGGATTACCTGCACCTTACTTCCAACAATACCATTTTTGGTACGCAGATTAAAGAATTTCCGGAAATCACAGCCCCTTTGGTTTGTGATATGAGTTCGGACATATTTTCCCGACAGCTGGATTTTTCCAAATTCGATCTGATCTATGCGGGTGCTCAAAAGAATATGGGTCCTGCCGGAACCACCCTGGTTGTAGTCAGGGAAGATATACTTGGCAAGGTAAGTCGGGCAATACCCTCAATGCTAAGTTACCAGGTGCATATAGACAAGGACAGTATGTATAACACCCCTTCTGTTTTTGCCGTATATGTGTCATTGCTAACCATGAAGTGGCTCAAAGACCTGGGAGGAATCCCGGCCATAGAGGACGTTAATGAAAAGAAAGCCCAGCTTATTTATTCGGAAATTGATCTTAACCCTTTATTCAATGGCTTTGCCAAAGAAGAAGACCGCTCTAACATGAATGCCACATTTACCCTGGCGGATGAAAAACTCAAAGACACCTTCGATGCCATGTGGAAAGAAGCTGGCATTAATGGGCTCAACGGACACCGCTCTGTAGGAGGTTACCGGGCTTCTATGTACAATGCCCTCACACTGGAAAGCGTTGGTACGCTGGTTGACGTGATGAGCGAATTAGAACGCAAGGCTTAGCCCTAACTGCTCTATTAAAAATTTATCAAAATACAATGAAAATACTAGCTAATGACGGGCTCTCCCAAAGTGGTATTACTACCCTGGAAGCAGCCGGATTCGAAGTGCTGACCACAAATGTTGCCCAGGAACAATTGGCCGACTTCATTAACGACAACGAAGTTACCGGACTTCTGGTACGCAGTGCCACGCAGGTACGCAAAGAACTCATTGACAACTGTCCGGGTTTAAAGTTGATCGGACGCGGGGGCGTGGGCATGGACAATATAGATGTGGAATATGCCCGCGAAAAGGGGCTGCATGTGATCAATACGCCCGCGGCGTCTTCGGAGTCTGTAGCCGAATTGGTATTTGCTCACCTCTTTGGCGGCGTTCGGTTTCTGTACGATGCCAACCGGAATATGCCCCTTGAAGGTGATGCCCATTTCAAAAAACTAAAAAAATCCTATGCGAAAGGAGCCGAACTTCGCGGTAAAACTCTGGGAATAATCGGTTTTGGACGAATTGGGCGAGCTACTGCCCGCATTGGCATTGGCGTAGGTATGGAAATAATTTTTCACGACCCCTTCATCGAACAGGCAGAAATTGAATTGCCCTTTTTTGACGGGCAGAGCGTTTCCTTTTCATTTAATAGCCTGCCAAAGGATGAGGTCCTGGCAAAGGCTGATTTTATAAGCCTCCATGTCCCTGCTCAGAAGGAATATATCATTGGACGAGCAGAATTCGATCTGATGAAAGACGGAGTAGGACTGGTAAATGCAGCCCGGGGCGGGGTTATTGATGAAGTAGCGCTTATAGATGCTTTGGAAAGTGGAAGAGTAAGGTTTGCCGGTCTGGATGTATTTGAGTCCGAACCCAGGCCCGAAATCAAGGTGCTGATGCATCCTAATATTTCTCTGTCACCCCACATCGGAGCCGCAACCGGTGAGGCGCAGGACCGTATTGGTTCCGAGCTGGCTACGCAAATCATCACCCTATTAAAAGGTTGATATACAGATTTTTACACTGAATAAATAGTAATATTTTACTGATCATTTTTTTACTAAACCTAATTCAATTTTTATTTTATGTCCGGATTATTAGATCTTTTAAACAGCCCTGTTGGGAAACAATTAATTAGTGGAGTTGCCGGGGAAACCGGTCAGCCTGAAAACAAAACAGCAGACGTATTAGGAATGGCCATGCCGTTACTTCTTGGTGCGATGAAAAAGAATGTTAAGTCCCCACAGGGAGCTGAGGGATTGATGAATGCACTTTCAAGCAAGCATGATGGCAGTATCCTGGATGATCTGGGCGGGCTTTTTGGCGGGGGTGTTGACTCCAATGTTGTAAAGGATGGGGCCGGAATATTGGGCCACGTTTTTGGAAATAAGCAAGCTACTGTTGAGACAGCATTAAGTCAGAAATCAGGGGTAGACGCTGGAAGTATATCGCAAATCCTGAAAATAGCAGCGCCTGTTGTTATGGGATACCTGGGCAAACAAACCGCACAAAGCAAAGTGAGTGATTCAAATGGCATGAACAGTCTTTTGGGGAATATGCTAGGGGGTCAGCCAGAACAAAATCAAAGCCTGATAACGACTTTGCTTGACGCTGATGGAGACGGGAGTATCCTGGACGATGTGGCCGGTATGGTAATGGGCGGTTCCAAGAAAAAAGGCGGTATCGGAGGCCTGTTGGGAGGGTTATTTGGGAAATAATCCCGCATTATCCTTAACAATAATTAACAAAACCGCCGGCAAATTGCCGGCGGTTTTGTCGTATCTTATTGATTGTCCAAAGTTGTAATCAATATGAAGAAATTTCTCCGCGGAATTGGATTAGCCATAGGTGCAAGCTTCATGCTAATGAGCTGTGGAACACAGAAATCTTTGGATATAAGCCAGGAAGAAGCCCAGGTGTTTAAGCAACAGCAGGCAGACACGGTTGAGATCGTGAATCCTGAGTCTAACTACGAAATAATCATTATTGAGCCTGGCTTTAATTACTGGTTAAGGACCATCGCCCGTCCAAGAGGATATTATTCCCAAAATTATCTTGAAACCAGAAACCGCCTCATGGTGATTGAATGGAACAACCGGGTAATGTGGCCAAACCGCTATGACCCCCTTTTGTATGAGTTGCAAATCAACTATGACCCGAATATCGATTACGGATACGAAGTGAATTACCAGTTGTACAACTATTTTGTTTATTTCCAGCGAAAGTACAACCAAAGGCTCGGACCTTTTATACCCAGGATTTAAGTAATATATTTGCGCCTTCAACTTAATTCCATGGAGAAACTAAAGAAGAAGTGGGGCATCCATTCCAACTTCCAATTTTTGATCATTTGCATTGTTTTTGCAATTACCGGGTCAGCCTCAGTATATGTGGCTAAACCCTTTCTGGTCTGGGTGGGGTTAGACCGGGCTAATTTTCCTGACGCCTGGTGGAGTGGTGTCCTGTACTGGTCCATGAGGCTGTTGCTCATATTCCCATTTTACCAGATTCTCCTGGTCTTTTTCGGATGGGTGTTTGGACAACACCGGTTTTTCTGGGCTTTTGAAAAGAAAATGTTACAACGTATGGGACTTGGATTTTTATTCCGGTCGAATTCCTAATCCGATTTTGAAGCAATAATTTGATCTGCTCTACTCCCCTTAAAAAGAAAAGTATATAACCACATCAAGGTAAAGGAAGGAATAAAATCAAACCCTGGGATGAGTTCTTCAAGAAAGGCCACAATCCCCGCCACCTGTCCTGTGCGTCCTTTATACATGCGCGTCATTAACCATCCGGCAAGCGGAGCCCAGATGACATCAGAAAATTCCCCTATACCCGGGATCACAAAGGACAGCATTCCTATTCCATCGAGTAAAAGGCCCAGTAGCAGGTATCGCCATTTATAACCGCTCTTCATTGTTGTATAAGCTATTTCATAAATAAGATGTCGGATCCTTATCAGGAGAGGTCACTGCTGATAAGTTTTAAGAATTCATTTCGGGTTTCCTGGTTTTCAAATGAACCACGGAATCCTGAGGTAGTGGTCACTGAGTTCTGTTTCTGCACCCCGCGCATCATCATACACATATGCGCTGCTTCAATCACCACTGCAGCCCCGCTGGGATTCAGGTTATCATTGATGCAGTCCAGGATTTGCTCTGTAAGCCTTTCCTGTACCTGAAGTCTTCGGGCAAAGATATCGACCACCCTGGGTAATTTGCTAAGTCCTACAATTTTCCCATTTGGGATATAGGCAATATGCGCTTTGCCAAAAAAGGGAAGCATGTGGTGTTCGCAGAGCGAATACAATTCAATATCCTTCACGATTACCATTTCGTTATAGGTTTCCTCAAAAATGGCGCTTTGCAATACGGCTTTTGCATCCTGTTTATAGCCCTGGGTAAGAAACAACATGGCCTTGGCCGCACGCTCCGGGGTTTTTACCAGTCCTTCCCGGTCTACATCCTCTCCTATTTCACTGATAATGCGAGAGTAACGCTCCTTAACTTCATTCGTTATTTCAATATTGTATTCCTCAAGGCTTTTATAGGGTGGCATAGGTTTTCGATATTAAATGGCCGGGCTTAAACCGCCCTAGCCTATTTACGAAGTTACTTTTTTAAACCGAATATTCCCCGGCTTCTCTTCTACTTTTTCAATTTAGCCTCAAGTAAACCGTATGTGCCCTCATATTGTTATTTTTGCTTATTAGTCGGAAGTGCTCAAGATGATAAAAGCCAGGAATATTAAAAAATCCTTCGGTTCCTTAGCGGTATTGAAGGGGGTTGACCTCAACATTAAAAAAGGTGAAATTGTTTCTATTGTGGGTGCCTCCGGTGCCGGTAAAACCACTCTGCTTCAGATATTGGGTACCCTGGATATGCAATCAAATCGGGCCGACAGCGATTTGGTAATCAACCAGACCAATATCAATACTTTGGGCGATCGTGCCCTGGCACGTTTCCGGAATGAACACATCGGTTTTATATTCCAGTTCCATCAGCTTCTACCGGAATTTTCTGCCCTGGAAAACGTCTGTATCCCTGCATTTATAAAAGGTGTGCCCAAGTCCGAAGCAGAAGCAAGAGGTAGAGAACTATTGGAATATCTAGGGCTGGGACACCGAATAGATCACAAACCTCAGGCCCTATCTGGCGGGGAGCAACAGCGTGTGGCCGTAGCTCGTGCCTTAATTAACAGTCCTTCGGTTATACTGGCTGATGAACCCAGTGGAAACCTGGATTCAGAGAGTGCAGACAGACTGCACAAATTATTCTTCCAGCTCAGGGATGAAATGGGACAGACTTTTGTTCTTGTTACGCATAACGAGGACCTGGCGGATATGGCCGATCGCAAGCTTACCATGGTAGACGGACTTATTATCGACTGAGCATGATTAAAGAAGTGTGGGAGTTCCTTAAACGTCCCCGATATGAGCCCTTTCTGCCCATGCAAAGGGCAGATAAGATCCGATACTTTATCCATTTGTTGGCAATGGCATTGGCGTTCAGTTTCTTCTTTGGAATTTTCGGGACCTTGATTGCTGAGCATATGGGCTTGGTAACCAATGAACATGCCATGGAGAAATTTCTTGAAAACAGCTCAGCCAGCACATTGTTCGTGTTTGTTGTGATTCTGGCACCAGCACTTGAGGAGCTGATATTTCGTGCACCTCTCGCTTTGTTTAAGAAAGTGTCCTATTTCCCTTTGATTTTTTATTTATCCGTTTTGCTTTTCGGCGCCGTACACTTATTGAATTTTGAATACGAGGTGGGTTTTTATGGCCTTGCAATTTTCCTGATCCTGCCCCAACTTTCTGCAGGTGTTTTTCTTGGATTTATTAGGGTTAAAATGGGACTGGGCTGGGCCATTTTGTTGCATGCTTTTCACAATTTTATGCTGCTCTCTCCTTTTTTACTTTTAAAATTGTCAACTTCCTGAAATGACCAGACAAGAACTAAAGGAATTCCTGGATGCTAAGGTGCGGCAATACAACCAGCCCAAATTTTTGGAAACTGACCCCATTCAGATACCCCATTTATTCTTTAAAAAGGAAGATGTGGAGATCAGTGGGTTTTTGACGGCAACCATAGCCTGGGGGAACCGGAAAAGCATCCTTCAAAATGCCCGTCGCCTTATGGAACTCATGGATATGGCTCCCTATCAATTTGTCAGTGAACACACTTCCCGCGACCTGGAGTCCCTCTCAGGTTTTGTGCATCGCACTTTTAAGGGGGAGGATCTGAAATATTTCATCAGGGCACTAAGGCATATCTACCGGGAACAGGAGGGCCTTGAAGGGATTTTTACCAGAAATGCAGAGGAAGACAGCCTGCAGCCCGCCATTTCAGCCCTAAAAGCTTGTTTTTTTAGTTTACCGCATCCCCACAGGAGCACCAAACACATTTCCGATCCGGCCAAGGGCTCTGCCGCCAAACGTATAAACATGTTTTTGAGGTGGATGGTGAGGAAAGATGAGCAAGGGGTGGATTTTGGCTTATGGCCAGACCTGAGCCCGGCATTACTTTCCTGCCCACTGGATGTGCATTCCGGCAAGGTTGCGAGAAAACTCGGTTTACTCCGGCGAAAACAGAACGACGCTAAAGCAGTGGCCGAGCTGGACCGGAATCTCAGGAAACTGGATCCTGAAGATCCGGTCAAATATGACTTTGCCCTTTTTGGTCTGGGTGTATTCGAGAAATTTGGATAGATTATTCAATATAAAAGAGATGATTAATCAGTAATAAATATGGCTTATAGTGCTATAATGTTTATCTATTCTTTATAAATATTGCTTTTTTTTTAATATTTTAACATATTTAACATTTATAATTCATTCTTAATACTTAATTTAGAATTCAAACAACCTCCCTTTTTAAATTCAATTAATTAATAGGCATTCTTTCAACTAAGATGTTGGGATGAAGAGTAGTTATGTTTTTAAAAATAAGCTACAATTCCTGGTCATGACCATAAACGGTCAATATGATTACTGGGATTTTATCCAATACCCCAAAATCATCCTTCGCAAATGCCAGTCAGAAGGAGTTTACAAGATCCTGGTAGATTTAGTCCCCATCACCTATACCGAAATACCTACTATTGAACTCTTCTTTTTAGGGGAAGCAGTCGCCGAGGTTTTGCGTGACCGGGTAAAGCTGGCATTGATATGGGTTGGTGACAATAAGGACCAGTTACTGGAATCAGTTGCCGTAAACAGGGCGGCAAATATGCGCATCTTTGAAAGCACCAAAGTTGGAGAACTATGGCTGCTTCAGGACAAGGAAGGAGAGCCTTCCAACCTTTTTCAAATCTGACGTCGGGCTCGGAGGTAATCTCAAACCAGTCCCAAATCCCCCAATTCGAGATTCACTTTCTTTCCTCCCCCTGCAATAGAGGAATAAATGGCTTCCACAACAATCATATCACGTTTCCCCATAGCCCCGGGGGCCTTGTTGACAGCGCCTTCCAGGATATGCAGGGAAAAATCATCCATTTGCAGCTTTTGCTGTCTTTCGTGGGGAAATGAAATGGGCCCCTGAGAGGTATTCCCGCGTAACGGGCCATAGGAATTAGCGGGTTGCAATTCCATCCACCCCTGGCTACAGGATACATATAGCCTGTTAGCGCTGGCATTATGGGAGGTCATGATATTGCCTACCACCCCTTCTGGAAATTCGAACTGTGCAGTTATCGTTTCATCGGTTTCCTTGAAATATTCTGGTCGGGTACTAAATTCCTGGGCCGTGACGGAAATCGGGTTCATGCCACAGGAGTAGATGGCGCTCTGAATGGCATATACGCCCATATTCATCAGGGCACCCCCTCCTGAACGTTTGATATCCAATCGCCATTGATCCGGGTTCCCCCTGGAAACATAAGCGGCATCCCCGGAAACATACAGGGTGTTTCCGAATGTTTTTTCTTTTATAAATTTCTTGACTTGCTGGGTATAGGGTTCAGAATGTAACCGGTATCCTATCCCCAGTTTTACCCCGCCATTTTCACAGGCCTCGATGATGGCATCGCACTCTTCCACGTTCATGCCCATGGGTTTCTCACAGATCACATGTTTCCCTGCCCTGGCCGCGCGAATAGAGTATTCAGCATGCATGAAATTGGGTAGCACTACATAAACAATATCAATCTCCTCGTTGTTCTTAATATCATCAAAGGAATCGTAGTTGTATATATTCCGTTCGGGAATATTGTACTGCTCTGCCCAACGCCTGGCTTTGGCCGGGGTTCCCGTTACAATCCCTGCTAAACGACAATACTCGGTTTGCTGAAGTGCGGGAGCTAACTGGTAGGTGCTATAACTTCCAAGGCCCACCAACGCTATACCCAGTTTTTTGCCTTGGGGATTTTTCATTGCGCAGGATAGCGGCATCGTGCTTAATACTGCCGCTCCTCCTATTCCTTTTAACAGGGTATGGTTAAAGTTCCTTCTTTTCATAATTTCTAAGGTTCTGGTACTACCTCTTAAAGATAATTAATATACTCTAGTCACTTTGCGCTTTGGGGCGGAAAATATGTCCCCTACACTCATTGAAATTCCTTATTTTAGGAGCTGACTAATCTAAAACCACATGCAACGAAAATTTCTCTTATCACTTCTTGCCGGGTTCATGGCAACTATGTCTTATTCCCAGGAAAGGAAACTGCCCATCGATACTACAATTACTACGCAACATAGTGTTACCGTTAACGGGAGCACGTTCAGCTATACTGCTGAGACCGGCACCCAGCCTGTATGGGATGAACACGGAAAGCCCATAGCATCCCTGCACTACACCTATTACAGCAGGAACAATGTTAAGGACCGACCCTCACGACCTTTACTCATTTCCTTTAATGGGGGACCGGGATCCGGTTCCGTCTGGATGCACCTGGCCTACACAGGCCCCCGTGTATTAAATATCGATGACGAAGGCTACCCGGTTCAACCTTATGGTGTGCGGGAAAATCCGTATTCGGTCCTGGACGTTACGGACATTGTATATGTGAATCCCGCCAATACAGGATATTCCAGAACTATTCCCGAAACAGGAAAGGAAGTGGACCGCAGTAAATTCTTTGGGATCAATGCGGATATCAAATATCTGGCAGAATGGTTGAATACCTTTGTTACCCGGCATAACCGCTGGCGATCTCCCAAGTATATCATTGGGGAAAGTTATGGGGGAACTCGCGTAATGGGCCTTTCGCTCGCCATGCAAAACCAACAGTGGATGTACCTCAATGGGGTAATTATGGTAAGTCCGGCTGATTACAAAGTGATTCGCGTAGGAGGCCCGGTTAGCAGCGCCCTAAACCTCCCGTATTACACCGCTGCTGCCTGGCATCAAAAAGCCCTTCCAGCCGATTTACAGCAAAAAGATCTGCTGGAAATACTCCCTGAATCGGAAGCGTACACCATCAATACCCTCATCCCGGCAATTGCAAAGGGCGGATTTATTTCCGATGCAGAGCGCAATAGTGTGGCAGAAAAAATGGCGTATTATTCCGGACTTTCCAAAAAAGAAGTTCTCGATCACAACCTGGATGTTCCTCCCTCCTATTTCTGGAAGGGATTGTTAAGGGACCGGGGTGGCTATACGGTTGGGCGCCTGGACAGCCGGTATTTAGGGCTTGACAAACAAATTTCAGGAGTACGGAGCGATTATAATTCTGAAATAACCTCATGGCTGCATAGCTTCACCCCTGCCATCAATTATTACCTGCAGGAAGTGCTGAAATTTAAAACGGATATCAAATACAACATGTTTGGGCCGGTAAGACCCTGGGACAACAAAGATGACAATACCCGGGATAACCTCAGGCAGGCCATGGCACAAAACCCCTACCTGAACGTACTGATACAGTCAGGTTATTATGATGGTGCTACCACTTATTTCAATGCCAAGTACACCATGTGGCAGATTGATCCCAGTGGACGCATGAAGGATCGGTTTGAATTCAAAGGCTACCGCAGTGGACACATGATGTATTTGAGGCGGGAAGACCTGAAACAAGCCAATGAGGAT
>JABDRK010000027.1 GCA_013041785.1 Eudoraea sp. | reverse complement strand
GTAATCAAACAGGTTTTCGGCAAACATTCCAATATCCCAATTCCCATAGGAAAGGTTAAAACCAGGCTGAAAAGAGAGCAGGGAAGTATCTTGAAAACCACTAATAAATGGATCGTCTTCCACGGTATTTACCCGGTTCTGATCCACACCACTATTATAGTAAGACAGGTTGGCGCCGAAGGTAAAGTTGCTTTTGTCACTCAATTTTACCCCGTAAGCATAATTTGCCAGTACTCCATAGTTCCGCAATACGCCTTCCGTCTGGGTATACAAACTGATCCCAAGCCCTGTACGGTCGTTCATCCGACCGCTGTAGCTCAGGAAATAGGTTTGATTGTTATCATCAAAAGATACCGATTGGTTTCTGTGTAAGAGATTGACATAGGATTTGTCTTCCCGCACCGTGGAAAAGGTAGGGTTTATGAGAAAGCGGTTAAATTTCAACAGGTTCTGCGAAGGAACATCATATGAAATAAACGGACTTTCCTCCTGAGCGCTGACAGTAAACGTCAGAGCCAGGAAGCACAATATCACATATACGAATCTCAGTTTCATGGTTGGTTTAGCGGATGATCGTTATGGTGCCTTGTTTCAGCACTTCGGATTCCTTACGGATCTTATAATAGAACACCATGTTCTGCCGTGGGAAGGAAGTGGATGATTCAGGCCAGTTATTTTGATAGTTATTTACATTAAATACCTCTTCGCCGCGATCGTTGTAAATAATCACATTTACATCGGTCTTGTTGGAATACGAATTAGGAATTACCCATAAGTCGTTTATCCCGTCGCCATTTACAGAAATCACATTAGGCACTTTAAAGGTGTCCTGATATTCTGCCGTAATTGGGCGAGACACTTCACAGTTTCCAATAGTGGCAATCAGCAGGAAACTACCCTCCTCTGTAAATGTCATGCTGGAAGTATTGCTCATTTCAATATTATTGGCATCTAACCAACGATAGGTGTCTCCACCACTGGCGGTTACAGTCCTGGAGGTCCCTTCCGGGAATACCACATTATCCGGTGAATCCAGTGAAATTAAATCAGGATCCAATGGACTTATCACCAATTCGTTGGAAGGCAATGGACAACCATTACGGGCGATTACCAACTGATATGTTCCTGGTTCTGTGGTATCCAGGGCTTCATCAGTAACGCCTAAGTCTGTTCCATCCCGGTACCAGGAGAATGTTTCTCCGGCAAGGGGCGTGGTGGTGCTGATGGTGATTACTTCAGAAGGACCACAACTCGTTGAGCTGGTGCTGCTTATACTAAGAACCTCATTGACAAGGAGTCTTACAGAAAGCAAGTTTGAAGTATCGTTATAACCACCTATGCTTATATCGGCATCGTAATCTCCGTTTTCAGTAATATCGGTTAGGCTGATGCTGTTAGAGGTAGCTCCGGCTATGGCCGCACCATCCTTATTCCACTGTGTACTGATGCTGGGAGCCAGCTGTGTGGTAACGTCCAGGGTACTTCCACCCGCAATTTCAGCGGTTATTGCACTAATTTCCAGGACAATATCCGTATTAACACATTCCGTATAGGCTGATGCATATGCGATAGTAGCCTGAATATTTACCGGAACAGCAACCGTAGTTGTGTCTGAATCAATAGAAGTAGACGAACAAGGCCCCCCACTAAGGGATACCCGCGCGAAATAAACTCCGCTATCTGTTTCTCCTACAACAAGGGTGTTGCTGGTTGCGCCTGTTACAGCCGCGCCATCTTTATACCATTGGTATGTTGGCGAGGTGGCATCCGTGGAAACACTCAATGTTTCGGTAAATCCGGGCAGAACCACAAGTTCAGCAGGATTGTCGCGTGTAACGGTAAAGTCACCGGCATTCGTTATGGTAACTGCAGCCGAGCGCTCTACACAGGCTCCGGGCCCGAATACTTCAACTTCATAGTCCCCTTCAAAACCAGGACTGGAAGCGTCAACAGTATAGGTGTCCAGATCAACAGCAGGTCCTAATACAATCGTACCGTCCTTAAACCAGGTATACGTTAACCCCATTCCAGTTATATTGGCAATAAGGTCTACGGTTTCACCACTACACAAGCTTGTTTTAGCTGGTGGATTAATGGCTATGCCCAGGCTGCTGCCCGTGGTAACATCAATTAAATTGGATAAAGTATTCCCCGAACCGGAACAGGATCCGTAATCTATCTCCACATTGTACATTCCGTCCTGGGAAGCCGTAATAGAAGGTCCTTTATCGGATAAAAGGGTCCCGCTGCGATACCAGTTGTATTGGTAGGTCTCAGCATTAGCAAGGTTGTATACCTCAAGGGTGATGGAGTTACCATCGCAAACCTGAGCCGTTCCATCCCCAAAATCGGATTGGCCCTGTGGGCGTATGGTTAATCCGGTGTTTACACCAATGTAGTACATGGGGTAAGGCACCGAAGTCGGACTGGTAACAGCCGGACTCGTACTGCGAACGCGCATCCTGTATGCTTCTCCCCGGGTATCGGTAGGCAGTGCAAACTGGAAATAAAAATCGAAAGTGGTATTCATTGACGGTTCTCTTGCGAGCTCTACAGCATCGCTAAAGTCACCGCTGGCGTCGGAAAGCTCCAGAATAAATTCATTATCACTGTTTACCAAAGGAGGACTCCAGGTGAAATTTACCCAGTAATCATTGAAAGTATCCGAGGCACAAGCCTGTGTCCAGGGAGAACTACCGGGAGGCGGCGTTTGATTGGGAGCCGCTTCGGGAGCGTTGAGCACCTGGCCTTGTACTGCTGAAATAGCCAGCATGGTAAAGGCCCAAAGAATACTTCGCAAAGTTTTGTGTAATTGTGGTTTCATAGGTCGTAGTTTTGGGGAACTACAGTTTTACCGTTCAAAAGAGTATGCTCGGAAAAAACCGTAAGGCGTTCATTAAATTTTCGTGTTGATAATTTCTCATGACAGACTCTTGGGGGTCGAACATACTATTCAGAAACAAATATGAACTATTCTCTTCGCCCCCAGAATTTATTGTTGTAGGGCCATTTAAATATGTTGTGAAATGCATTTATTGTATGGTGAGGGGAATTTCTACGCCGTCAATCCTGCATTTTTCCTACATTTGTCCTTCAAATTTTGCAGTATGAGCGCCTCGGCTAAATCGCTGAATTTTATTGAACATATCATTGAGGAAGATTTAAAAAATGGCTTCCCGGAAAAACAGCTGCGTTTTCGTTTTCCGCCTGAGCCTAATGGTTATCTGCATATTGGTCATGCCAGTAGTATTTGCCTCAATTTTGGCCTTGGATTGCAATACAATGCGCCAGTCAACCTGCGCTTTGATGATACCAATCCAATCAAGGAGGAACAAGAATACGTGGATGCCATTAAAGAAGACGTGAAATGGCTTGGTTATCAGTGGGATACGGAATGCTATGCTTCCGACTATTTTCAAGAACTCTATGATTGGGCGCTACTTCTCATACGTGAGGGGAAGGCTTATGTAGACAGCCAGACCTCTGAAGAAATGGCTTCTCAAAAGGGAACTCCTACGGAAGCGGGCGTAAACAGCCCGTACCGCAATCGTTCTGTTGAGGAGAACCTAAGTCTGTTTGAGGGGATGAAAAACGGGGATTTTGAAGAAGGAACACATGTACTTAGGGCCAAAATCGACATGGCCTCGCCCAATATGCTCATGCGCGACCCTATCATGTACAGGGTGCTGCACAAGGCCCATCATCGCACAAATACCGATTGGTGTATTTACCCTATGTACGACTGGACCCATGGCGAAAGCGACTATATCGAACAGATTTCGCATTCGCTGTGTACCCTGGAATTCAAACCGCACAGGCCGTTGTATGACTGGTTCCTGGATCAGGTTGTGGATCCTGACAAGGTACGCCCGAAACAGCGTGAATTTGCAAGGCGCAACCTGAGTCATACGGTGGTAAGTAAGCGCAAATTACTGCAATTGGTAGAAAAGGGAATTGTAAATGGCTGGGATGATCCCCGCATGCCTACGATCTCAGGACTGCGCAGAAGGGGATACACCCCGGAATCCATACGTAATTTTGCCGATACCATTGGGATTGCCAAACGGGAAAATGTAGTTGACGTATCCCTGTTGGAGTTCCATATCCGTGACCACCTCAACAAGATCGATCCAAGGGTAATGGCGGTACTGAATCCCATAAAACTGGTTATTACCAATTATCCTGAGGATGGGGAAGAATGGCTACAGGCAGAAAACAATCCGGAAGATGAATCCGCAGGGACGCGTGAAATCCCTTTTAGCAGGGAATTGTATATAGAACGCGAGGACTTTCGTGAGGAAGCAAACCGCAAATTTTTCAGATTGAAGCTGGGCGGGGAGGTCCGACTAAAAAATGCCTATATCATTAAGGCAGAGTCCTGTACAAAAGACGAATCCGGAAATATTGTCGAGATTCAGTGTACCTATGACCCCAAAAGTAAAAGTGGCAGCGGCACCGAAGAGAGCCTGAGGAAAGTGAAGGGTACCCTGCACTGGGTTTCCATAGCTCATGCTGTGGCAGCTGAAGTGCGTTTGTACGACCGGCTTTTCTCTGACGCTACTCCAGACAGCCATAAAGACAGGGAGTTTATGGATTTTCTAAATCCGGAATCCTTAGAAGTAGTCACAGGCTATGTGGAACCGAGCTTGGCGGAAGCTAAACCCGGTGACCGTTTTCAGTTTCAAAGGTTGGGATATTTTAATGTGGACCAGGATAGCTCAGAAGATAAACTGGTTTTTAACCGCACCGTTACGTTACGAGATACCTGGGCTAAAATTGATCAAAAGTAGCTTAAGGCTATAAAAAATACCATAAAGTATAAACCCCCGAAACCTATTGGATACGGGGGTTTTTATTTGCTTAAGCGAGGCTACTCCTCCTTTTTCTTGTCGATTTTCTGTCTCTTCATGGCCTCCCCGATCTGATTGCTGGCAGTAAAGGAGGCAACCATATTATTCAGCATGTCGCTTCCGGCCTGGGGTGAATTGGGAAGCAGGATGAGATTGGTGTTTGTTTCCTCTCCGATAGACTGCAGTGTATCGTAGTGCTGGGTTACTACAATAAGTGCAGAAGCTTCCTGTGAGTTGATGCCCACTTTGTTCAGGACCTCAACAGATTCCTCCAATCCGCGGGCAATTTCCCGACGCTGGTCAGCAATCCCCTGCCCTTGCAATCGTTTGCTCTCAGCCTCGGCTTTCGCTTTTTCAACGATAACAATACGGGCAGCATCGCCCTCAAACTGTGCAGCAATTTTTTCCCGTTCGGAGGCGTTAATGCGGTTCATAGCCTCTTTTACCTGCGCATCTGGGTCGATATCAGTGACCAGGGTCTTGATGATATCATAACCGTAGTCCAGCATGGCGTCCTGCAATTCAGTTTTAACGGCGATGGCGATGTCGTCTTTCTTGACGAAAACGTCATCCAGCTTCATTTTTGGAACTTCGGCACGGACCACATCAAAAACATAGGAAGTTATCTGATCATGCGGATATTCCAGTTTGTAGAAAGCTTCGTATACCTTATCCCGGATCACCACATATTGCACGGATACTTTCAGTTTTACAAAAACATCATCCAGGGTTTTGGTTTCTACGATGACATCCAATTGCTGAATTTTCAGGCTTAATCGGCCAGAGATTCGGTCGACCAGTGGGATTTTCATTTGCAGACCGGAATTCCTGATGCTCTGAAAACGCCCAAAACGCTCTATGACCACAGCGGTTTGCTGTTTGACAATAAAGAAACTGGCCAATAAAATAAGAAACCCTATTACATATAGGGGTATTGTATAAAATAGCTCCATAGCAGTGTAAATTTTAGTTAGTGAATAAAAGACAGTACTATATATGTGTTAAAACCTAATAATTTGTTACAGTCCTGGCCAAAATTACAAGTATTAAGAGTATAGTGTTATCCCAGAGTTTCAATCGCTTTTTTAATTCTGGAGATACTTTCCGCTTTACCTACCAAAGCCATGATGTTAGAAATGTGTGGCCCTTTCATTTCACCAACCAGGGCCAGGCGTAAGGGGGGCATTACCTGTCCAAAACCATAGCCGGCATTTCCAATCCAAGTTTTGATCGCCACCTCCAATTGATCAGCATCATTAAAATTGCCTGCCCCCTCCAATGCCTGAATCAATTCATTTAGAATGTCTTTGGTTTGCGGTTTCCATTGTTTTTTGGCTGCTTTTTCATCATACTGTAAAGGAGCTTCGAAAAAGAAACGGCTCATGGCCCATAAATCGGACGGAAAATTAGCCCTTTCACGAATCAGTAGCAGGACCTTTTTGATATGGTCAGAACCCCATTTTTCCAGCGAGATCCCCACAGTAGCAGTACTTGCTGTAAAATCCTGATGGAGATCTTCAAGCGAACGATTTTGCAAATACTGATGATTATACCATATGGTTTTATCAGGATCAAATCTGGCTCCTGATTTGTGTACGCGTTCCAGACTAAAGTTTTGTGTGAGCTCCTTCAGGG
>JABDRK010000020.1 GCA_013041785.1 Eudoraea sp. | reverse complement strand
ATTTCGATTTTATCTTATAATGTACAGGGATTTAATTCATACAGAGGTAAGGAGTTTGCTGATTCGGTGAGTGTTGGGATTGTAGATTACATTCAAAGACAGGATCCGGATATTATCTGTTTTCAGGAGTTTAGTCGTATCCGGGCACGACAGTTGAAGCAATATCCTTTTCAGTACCAGACGCCGTATTTTTCAGGAAAGACAAACCAGGCAATCTTTTCTAAATATCCGATTGTTGGGCAGGGGTCGTTGGATTTTCCGGAATCACCAAACAATGCCCTTTATGTTGATTTGGTCCTTAAAAAGGATACGTTGCGTGTATATAACATACACTTGGAATCCTATAAGATACACTCTTTTCGATCCCTTCTAAAGAAGAACGCTGGAGTCGATTTTCTGAAAAAATTACAGTATACAGCGGCCAAACATCGGGAGCAGGCCAGAATGTTACAGGCACACCGTCAAAAATCCCCTTATCCCAGCATTTTTTGCGGGGATTTCAACCAAACGCCTTTTTCGCCCAGTTTTCAAATGCTGAATTCTGGTATGCAAGATAGTTTTAGGGAAAGGGGTCAAGGCTGGGGGACCACCTTTATACGAAATATCATCTCAGCACGGATTGATTTTATTCTCGCTGATTCTAAAGCCTTTGAAGTCCTGGAACACGGGAATTTTGACCTTCGCGCTTCTGACCATTTACCGGTAATGGCCCGTTTGGATCTGAAGTCAGATCAATAGGCAATCCACGGTATCTGCTAAAATATGGATCATTAACGCAAGACCCCATATACGCGTTTTTGGAGGGATCAATAGGATCACATATAGTACAATGGCCCAAAAACTATGCAGCGGATGAAAACCAATACTGCATCTGTTGGGATCAAATATGGGCGTGGCGATCAGGTGGTCCACATCGATAAGGATGCCGGAAAGCAATATCAGGATTACCGTCCATCGATTCTTCTTAAATGCGATGAATCCGATAGCAATCGGGATCAGGAAATGGATGCCGTAATGTATAAGTTCCCTGGTCATTTAAGTTCAACAGCTTGCTGTTGCAAATAATGAAGGGCATTGCTACCCTCATTAAATAGCAAATCAAGGATACTCAAATTCCCGATAAATCCGTGACGGTCACCAAACACCTGGGTATACGGCAAAAATGATTTTGGTATTTCCATTTTGGCGTTTACCAGGAAGCGCCCGTTTATAATTTCTTCTGTATCCTCAATAAATGATGTGGTTTTTTCCTCAGGAAAGGGTATTTGTAACAACTCGCAAGTAGTGGCTATGGTCTTTAAATTAAAATCAAGGAGGTATTTTTCTTTGCTTTCATACAGCATCCCCAATTCATCTTCGTAATATTCAAAAAATGGTGAGGTTCGGTAGGCTGTTTGCAACGTCCTCCAGTGTTGTCTCAACCAGGGGGCTGAATGATCCAGCTGCACATCCCGGTAAAGCTGCCTTCCTTGTTTTCCGCCAACATGCCGGATCGGGATGTTGAGCATTAGCTTACCCCTGTCTGTACAGATATAGCATCGATTGCGATAGGTTTGCTTCTGATAGTTGTCCCAAACTTCCCAGATAATACTTTGCTGCGCCAGGATAGAGAAGGTATAAATATTCGGGAAATAGACAGGATGCAGTAAAACGGGCATAGAAATTACAACTTGGGTTTTGCCTTTTTCCGCCGTTTACGGATGAAATCGAATACCAACCATGCTCCGAGTACAATTAGGAAATGCCGGAAATAAGAACGAGGCTCCCCATCTCCTCCTACGGTGGTAAAAATCCGGTCCCACCGGGGTTTCCAATTACTGATCCCTTCATTAAAGTTGTCAAAGCTCAGCCATATGAAAACCGGTTTACCTACGATATGGTCTGAAGGAACATAGCCCCAAGATCTGGAGTCTTCAGAGTGGTCGCGGTTGTCTCCCATCATCCAATAATAATCTTTTTTGAATGTATAGGAATTGGTTGCTTCGCCATTGATAATGATCTGATTCCCGGATACACTGACCGTGTTTTCCTCGTAATCCCGAATGATCTTCTTGTAGAGGGGTAAGGTGTTGAGGTTAATTTCCACCTTATCTCCTTTGGCAGGAATATAGATTGGCCCAAAATTATCGTTGTTCCAGGAATAGTTGGGAGCATGCGGAAAGATATTATAGCCTTTTGTTCCGGCGGGCTCAATGATTTTCACTACAGAATCGATCCTTTTATTCCCCTGTAATTTCGCCAACATTTCATCAGTAAGCGTCACGGTTCGCTGCCTTGCCGTTACCTCCCTCAGAGAAAGCCCTGCCCCACGAACAGCTTCGATAGGGATCCCATTGGCACCGGTATACAGCTCAATCTCACCCTGAGCGTTCTGTCCGCCGCCCAGTATATAGGGATTAATGGCATTCAACTGCGCCTGATTGAGAGGGGCTGAGAGATACGTCCTGGTAAACTCGGATATTCCAAGCTCCAAGAGTAGCCTGGAAGAGACCCCTTTTTGGGCATAGACGGTATAGTCGTACTGGGGTTTTGCACGGTCTGATAACTGCAATTTTTCTCCATTGATGTGCACATATCCGTCAATTACCTCAAGCGAATCCCCAGGGGTACCCACACATCGTTTTACATAGTTCGATTTTTTGTCAATGGGTTTTTTAACGCCCTTCTCCTTCTTAAAAAAGATACGTACCGTATCTGCGGGCCAGCTGAATACCACAATGTCATTTTTCTTGACCTTTTGAAAACCTGGTATCCGAAAATAAGGCAGTTGGGGTTTATTTAAATACGATCGAATACCAAGCCCCGGAATGGTATCGTGGACCATGGGAGCAGCAACTGTTGTCATGGGGGTTCGCGCCCCGTAGTGAAATTTACTCACAAATAGCAGATCTCCAATCCGTAATGTCCTTTCCAGCGAACCTGTTGGAATTACGTAAGGTTGGATAAAATAGGTATGAACCAAAGTGGCAGCTACTACGGCAAATACAATTGAACTCACCCATTCCCCCAAACCACTTTTGGGGTGCAGGCTCCGGTCTTCGACATAGCTTACGTCAAGCCCATAATTCACATAATAAGTGTATAATCCCAGGGTTAGTATTACCAACCAGGTCTCCAACAGGCTATTTCTCCCAAAACTTCTTATGGTTTCCACCCAAACCACCGGGAACATGAGCAGGTTGATAATGGGGATAAACAGCAGAAACACCCACCATTTAGGCCTTTTGATTATCTCCATAAGAACCAGGGCATTGTAAACAGGGACAAGGGCTTCCCAGGGTTTTCTGCCTGCTTTTTGATATAATTTCCAGGTTCCCCCAAAATGGATTAGTTGTACGATCAAGATAAAAATGATCCATCCTGTTCCGTTCATTGCAATACTTCTGTTTATTGGTATAACGCCCTAGCAGG
>JABDRK010000019.1 GCA_013041785.1 Eudoraea sp. | reverse complement strand
CTCTGGGTCCATCATACCGGATACAAAAACCTTGGTGCCTTTTTTTAAGGGAAGGAGGGATGAATTTTTTAAGAGTACCGTAGATTTAGCTTGCGCAAGCTTTCCAGCCTCCCGAAATTGGTCATTTCCTACGAAGGTTTTTGCCTTTTCCACATCTACATAGGGATTGTCAAATAATCCTAAACGGAATTTATCACGAAGAACACGTCTTACAGACTGATCCAGGCGCTCTTCAGTAATCTTCCCTTCATTGACCAGTTCTACAATCAGTTCCGGTATGCTTTCCCCACCGAACTGGTCGCATCCTGCATCCAGTACTTTTTTCACCCGTTCCTTATAGCTTAGCTGTTCTACTCCCCAGGCCCGGCCTTCTGATATCCGGGAATCGGTGATGATATTCCAGTCGGTACACACCACCCCATCGAAGTTCAGGGAATCACGCAACAAACCCGTAATGATGTCCTTGTTAAAAGCAAAAGCAACATCCTCAGATGTCTGGCCCACAGGAATTCCGTAATAGGGCATTATTTGGGCTGTATTGGCTTTAAATGCCCCTTCCGTAAAGGGAATGACATGGAATCAAAGTTGGAACCGGGATAGACCTGTTCCTTTCCATAGGGAAAATGAGCGTCTTCTCCATCTTTTTGGGGCCCTCCACCCGAAAAGTGCTTGGTCATACAGGCGACACTGTTTTGGTTTAGGGAATCGCCCTGGAACCCCAGCACATAGGCCTTGGTCATTTGAGCGCTCAGCATAGCATCTTCCCCAAAAGTTCCGTTGACCCGGGCCCAGCGAGGTTCCGTTGCCAGATCCGCCATGGGGTGAAGGGCTACGGTAATTCCCACGGCCCGGTATTCCTGACGTGCCACGTCACCGAAATGACGGACAAGAACAGTATCCCTTGTTGCAGCAAGGCCCAGAGAAGTAGGCCATTGGGAAAAGGCCGGGGTATAGAGTGCCGCCCCGGGATTATTTTCTGTCCCGTGTCTGGGATCTGTGGCAATGGTTATAGGAATTCCGAGGCGGGTACGCTCTGCCATTTTCTGAATTAAGTTGTTGTACTTTGCCATGAGATCGGCATCCAGGGAAGTCAGTATGTTGAAACTGTTTAATTTTTTCCTGGCAATCAACTCAGAATTGGTAGGCAGTACAAGGGAGGCCCCCAACACCAGTATATCTGTAGAAAGAATGGGTGTTTCCATGGGTTTGCCCTTTGGGGTAGACCCGATCATGCTTACAAACATTGTGCCTGCTTTTTCCTCGAGATTCATTTGGCTGACCAGGTCCGCTACTCGCGCTTCCAATGCAGCAGACGGGTCTTCATAAACATCCAGTTTTCCATTTTTGTTCAGGTCCCTAAAAGCCCTTCCATTTTCCGTAAGCGTAGGAGCCTCGGGGCCCAGTAGCTCCATGTTCTTGTTGGAGGCATTCTTGGCTCTGAAATAGATAATAAATCCAGCGATAATTACAAGTGAAATAAGACCCAGAAGCAGGTATTTGAGAATGCGTAGGAATTTCTTCATGAAGATTGTGCGTTTAAAATTCAGCCATTAAAGATACTCAAAAGAAGGTGGTATTTTTAGGAGATTCTCAATTAAAAGGACTTCTGAATGGCACTTTGCTAATACCATTTTGGAAAACGGTATTCTTGTCAAGGGGGACGGAATAAATGTTTAATTTTACAGCCTTATTCAGACAGCTATAACTATCGTGGGAAGAAAATACGTATTCGATTTTGACAGTACCCTGACACAGGTGGAAGCGCTTGATGTGCTGGCAGAAATGACATTACAGGGGCGCCTGGACAGGGATGAGGTAATCTCGGAAATCCAGCACATAACCAATTTGGGTATCGATGGGGATATTTCCTTTACCCAGTCACTGGAAAGCCGGATCAAACTGTTAAAAGCTCACAGGGACCATCTGGAGCCCCTGGTGAAGGAACTGCGTCAAAAAATATCCAAGTCCATAACTTCAAATAAGGAATTTTTCGAGAAATTCTCTGATGATATTTATGTGATTTCATGTGGATTTAAGGAGTTTATTGACCCTATTGTTGAAGCGTACAATATCCCTTCAGAACGGGTATATGCCAATACGTTCAAATTTGATGAGGACGGTTATATCATTGGCTTTGATGAAACCAATGTGCTGGCTACCCACAATGGAAAAATAGAATGCCTGAAGCAGCTCGACCTTCAGGGGGAGGTGCAGGTTATTGGCGATGGCTATAGTGATTATGTGATGCGCGAAGCGGGCATTGCGCATAAATTTTTCGCCTATACCGAGAATGTACACCGGGAAAAAGCTGCGAGCAATGCAGATCATGTTGCTCCCAATCTGGATGAGTTCCTTTTTGTCAATGACCTTCCCAGGAATTTGTCATATCCCAAGAACCGAATCAAAATCCTGTTGCTGGAAAACGTACACCCTGTGGCCTTTGACAACCTTTCGGAAGACGGCTTTTCCGTAGAACTAATCGACAGGAGTTTAACGGAAGCGGAACTGATCGAGAAGATCAAAGGGGTGCATGTCCTGGGCATACGTTCCAAAACACAGATTACCCCAAAGGTGCTTGAAGCCGCGAATAAATTATTGGTGATCGGGGCTTTTTGTATTGGCACCAAACAAATCGACCTGGATTATTGCAGAAAGAAAGGCGTAGTAGTATTCAATGCACCTTACAGCAATACGCGCTCTGTTGTGGAATTGGCAGTAGGACAGATTATAATGCTGATGCGCTTCATATTTCCCCGAAATAAGGAGATGCACCAGGGGATCTGGAATAAGACGGCCAACAACTCACATGAGGTACGCGGCAAGAATCTGGGGATAGTAGGCTATGGAAATATCGGCAAGCAATTATCCGTGCTGGCTGAAGCCCTCGGAATGCGTGTGTACTACTATGATATTGAAGATCGCCTGGCTTTAGGGAACGCAGTAAGATGTGATACCCTGGAGGACTTGCTTATCGTTTCTGATGTGGTTTCCCTCCACATTGATGATAATCCTGCCAACAGAAACTTTATTGGGGAACGGGAGCTGGCACAAATGCGTCCGGGCGCCTTTCTGATCAATTTGTCACGTGGCTATGTTGTAGATATTCCTGCACTGGTGGAAGCCCTTAAAGTGAAAAAACTTTCAGGTGCCGCGATAGATGTATACCCTTCAGAACCGGGGAAAAATGGGACATTCGAGAATGAGCTTCGGCAATTAGACAACGTCATTCTCACACCGCATATAGGAGGAAGCACGGAGGAGGCCCAGCGGAATATCGCGGATTTTGTACCCAATAAGATCATGGCATACATAAACTCAGGAAATACCGTAGATGCGGTTAATTTCCCAAATATCAGGCTTCCCAAGCAAATCAATGCCCACAGATTCCTGCACATCCATGAAAACGTGCCGGGGATCATGGCCAAGATCAACGAGGTGCTTGCCCAGTACGATATGAACATCATTGGGCAGTATCTGTCGACAGACAGTGAAGTGGGATATGTTATTTCCGATCTTGACAAGGACTACAACAAGGACGTAATCAAAGCCCTGAAGCAGGTGGAGCACACCATTAAGTTCCGGGTCCTGTATTAATGGAGATTGGAGTTGGGGAGGATTATTAAACCGGATTTCCCCTGGATCTACTGATGGTGATAGGGTTCGTTCCTAAGGATACTGAATCCGCGGTAAAGCTGTTCCACAAAAAATAAGCGTACCATCTGGTGAGAAAAAGTCATTTTGGAAAGGCTGATCTTACCCTGTGCCCTCCGGATTACCGCCGTATCAAAACCGTAAGCACCTCCGATTACGAATATCAATTGTTTCCCCCCTCTGTTGAGCTGCGCCTGAAGGAATTTGGAGAATTCCACAGAGCTGTATTGCTTCCCGCCTTCATCCAGCAGAAACACCGTATCACTTTCCCGAATACGCTCAAGGATAGCAAGCCCTTCCTTCTGCTTTAGCTGAGGCTCTGGCAAATGTTTTGCTTTTTTTATGTCTGGCACCACCTCAAATTCAAATTGTAGGTATCTATTTACCCGCTTAATATATTCATCAATGAGGCCTGCCAGGTCCCTGTCATGAGTTTTGCCGACAACCAGGAGTTTTATCTTCATGGTTCAAAGGTAAAATATTCCCTAGCTTTCGGATATTTCCATGGCCAATGTTTTAGTATTTTAGCAGTATAGCTTTACTTCATGATATCCAAAGAACAGTTTCAAAAGGAAATCGATCTTATTATTAAAAACGCTATTCGGGAGGATGTAGGTGAAGGAGACCATAGTTCCCTGGCCTGTATTCCCGAAAATGCCAAAGGCAAAGCCAAATTGCTGGTTAAAGACACCGGAATAATAGCCGGGGTGGACTTTGCCCGACAGGTTTTCTCCTGTGTTGATCCGGAATTGCAAATGGACATCCGGATTGATGACGGTGCAAAGGTAAATTACGGCGATATCGTTTTTTATATCGAAGGATCTTCACGAAGCATTCTGAAGGGGGAACGACTTGTTTTAAATGCCATGCAGCGTATGAGTGCTATCGCTACCAAAACCAGAATTTTTGCGGATTTGCTTAAAGGAACACAAACCCGTATTCTGGATACCAGAAAGACCACTCCTGGGATTCGTGCCCTGGAAAAGTGGGCAGTTAAACTTGGTGGAGGGGAAAACCATCGCTTCGCACTCTATGATATGATCATGCTTAAGGACAACCATATTGACTTTGCCGGAGGTATATCCCAGGCGATACAAAAAACCCGGAGGTATCTGGAAGAAAAACAAAAGGATTTGCAGATAATTGTGGAGGCCCGTAATTTGAATGAAGTTCAGGAAATTCTGGCCGAAGAGGGCGTTCATCGCATTTTACTGGACAATTTCTCCTATGAAGACACCAGCAAAGCGGTGAAGATGATAGGGGGGCGATGCCAAACAGAATCCTCAGGCGGAATCAATGAAAACACCATCACCCATTATGCGGCCTGCGGAGTGGATTACATATCCTCGGGGGCACTTACCCATTCGGTGTATAACAAAGACCTCAGTTTAAAAGCAGTATAAATGTCAGTAGAAATTGAACGGCGTCTGCGTAAAATCCCTGTAATTAATGGTCTGGTTCGTCTTTTGAAGTCGGTTCGATTTTCGGCCCTGGAAGGGCTTTCCCTCTATGATATCATGGAGATGTATATTATCGGGATTATTCAGGGCACCCTGTCGGCCCGTGCCAGTTCCATCGCCTTCAGTTTATTCCTTGCCCTTTTTCCGCTCCTGATATTTCTCATAACACTTGTCCCTTTTATTATCCCCTATCTGAGTATCGGGAATGAAAACTTTGACACCCAGTTCTTGCTATTTTTAGAGTCCTTCCTGCCTTCTGCGACCAGTGATTATTTTGGGGATATCTATCAGCAGATCAAGGGGCAGAAAAGGGGCGGATTGCTTTCGTCTACCTTCGTATTGTCCATATTTCTTATGGCCAATGGGGTCAACGCTATTTTTGGGGGCTTTGAGACCTCTTATCATATTGAACTTACCCGAAATTTCTTCAAATCATATGCGTACGCTCTTATGGTTGGATTAATATTATCCATCCTACTAATTGTCGGTGCTGTGGCGTATGTCTATGTAGATCTTTACATTTTGGAATATCTCAGTGTTTGGGCTGCCAAAACACGGGGATACGATCTGACTCAGAATCACATTCTGGGAGCCAAGGTGGGTAAATTCGTCTTTTTCACCGTTCTCTCTTACTTTACCACGGCTACTTTGTATTATTTTGGGACAGCCGAGGGAAAAAATGCCAAGTTTTTTTCCTATGGAGCCCTGATGACGACCTTGTTATTTCTGCTCACTTCTTATCTATTTGGGGTTTATATTGAAAAAATTGCCCGATACAATGAATTATACGGAGCCCTGGGTGGACTTTTAATCCTTATGATCTATATCTGGATAAACTCGATCATTCTGCTGCTGGGGTTTGAATTGAATGCAACGCTTAATTATTTGCACAAAAGCCTGGGCAGGAAATGATCGGCATTGAAGTTGAGTTTTCAAATTTCATGATATTGACAAGTTCCTAAACTGATTTCGTCGGAAATGCAAAAATTGATATGACTGAGGCGTA
>JABDRK010000006.1 GCA_013041785.1 Eudoraea sp. | reverse complement strand
GAATAATGGGGATCACTGCCGGGGTGGCTACCATGATCGGCAACCTGGCCGGGGCATTTTCCAACCTGTACTTTCTGGCCATGCGCCTGCCTAAAAATGAATTTATCGGAACGGCAGCATGGCTATTCCTGATAACTAACCTGGTAAAGTTGCCTCTGCATATTTTTGTTTGGGAAACAATCAGTTGGGAAAGCCTGCTTATTAATCTAAAGCTGTTGCCCGGCATATTTCTGGGCTTGTACACCGGGGTACGCGTGGTGAAAATTATACGGGATCGTTTTTACCGGAAAATGATCCTTGTACTGACGGCCATCGGGGCTTTGTTAATTTTACTTCGTTAGAAATTACGGCAGACCATAGTGATTTCACAGCTCAGGGGGTAAAAGAGAATCCCAGCTTTTCCAGGCCCAGGCGTACTTCACTATTTGTCATAAAAAGCTCCCATAGCATTCCCGTCCTGTAGTTCTCTATCATCACCGGAATGGGCCCCTGGTCAATAGCCAGATATCTTGGTACATACCAATTGTTCCCTGTACTATAGGCATCATATGGCCCATAGGGCCCAATCAGGGAGTCCTTTTGGTTATAGAGTTTTCTTAAAAATGCCATGCTCGCATCAGGCGTATACGGCATGGAGGAAAGTGCTGCCGTAGGGGAGATTACCCCGGGGTCGTTTCCGGGGCGGTGTGCATCGTATCCGTTCAGGGAATAGCTGGAGGTAAGCCCCCATTCATCTGGTCCGTAGTCTTTATGGCTCAAGGGGTTGTCCTGGCAATAGCGATAATGAATAAGCGCGTGATTTTTATTTACCGTCCAATAATCTGCGTATTGATCAGATAGGCCTCTGGGAGACAGCCCTAAATAAGAATAATGGGCCCAGAACAAGGGTCCAACGGGAGCTGTATCGTACTCATAATGGTCGACCTGGGTCCTTAACTGATAATACAAGGTGTCTCTCTGTATTGCCCCGTTACGCGCCCAACCCTGATCATATGCGTCCTTACTTATCGGATACGTAGGTGATGAGGCCGCCAGTACGTAAGCGATCAGGCATTCGTTATATCCGCCTATCGGAAAATTCATATCCCATTCAAAATTGGGACTCCAATGCCAATACAAAACCGACTCACCACCTCGGGTATACCAATTCCATTCCACTCCTTCCCACAACTCCTGTATCCGTTGGGACAGGGTTGCCTCTTCCGGAACATTTTTGTCCAAGTAGGCTTTTACTGTAAGCAAACCCTGAACTAAAAAGGCGGTTTCAACCAAATCGCCTCCATCATCTTTGGAACTGAATGGATACACACGACCATCTGGATATAACCAATGCGGCCAGGCCCCATGAAAACGGTCTGCCTCTTCCAGGAAACTCACGATTTGTCTAAAACGGGCAATGCCTTCAGCTTTTGGGATAAAACCCCTTTCTATCCCAACCAGAATGGCCATAAGTCCAAAACCAGTCCCTCCGGTAGTTACGATATCTTTATCGTGGTAAGGATACTCCCCGTCTGTATGGAAACGTTCCCGGGCCATACCACTGCTCGTTTCGGCTGCCTCCCAGAAGTAATTGATGGTCTGTTGTTGTACCAGGTCCAATAAGGCTTCGTCTTCCAAAACCAATGTTGAGTTTTCCTGATTGTCCTGGTCTTTATCCCGCAAAGATTTATCCGTACAGCAAATGAGGAAAAAGAAACAAAATAGCAAAAGGAAGGTGGAGCGCAGACTATTCTTCATCTGTGGTTTGGCGGATTTACAGTTGACATAAAAGGTACAAAATCAGTGATAAATCCTGCATTCTTTTTTAACGCTTAGCCAACATTAATTTTAAGGAATTTGCTTACCTTGCTAATCCATTATTTTAATCAAGTATCCGCTGCTAACACCAACCCTATGAAATACAATCTCGCTGAAAAACTCGCCATTGTCAAAGCTATCGATGAAGTAATTCGCGTAGACGGGCAGGTGGATCCCGGGGAAATAGAACTCCTCAAACAACTCATGATGTTGTTAAAGTTCGATAGGGGATTGATAGAGGAAGCGCGTAAGATTACCGCCAAGGAATGCATGATGATCCTGAAGGGCATGCCGGGGAACAAAAAGCACGCCCTCGCCGTAATGCTCAATGAGATGGCTAATGCGGATGGTAATTTCAATGAAAAAGAATACCAGTTGATCTTTAATATCCTGATGGAAGCAGGTATTAAGGTAGACGACTCTGCAGATTAGTTCCTGATTTACAACCTGATAGTATTTATCTCTTTCGGGGAATAGTTTATTCCTTCTCCCTTCCCTGTCTCAAACATTTTTGTTAAAAAAATGTTAATTATCCCGTTTTTGTACTACCTTGTAAAAGCTATACAAGAACTAACCAATGATAACAAATGATAAATTGATCGCCACACGTGTAGTTGTAGGTTTGATCTGCATTGCTGTTTTTACCGTCGCATTAGTACTGTACCATGAATATGTTGACTCCATTTATCGGGAAGTGGAGCAGG
>JABDRK010000425.1 GCA_013041785.1 Eudoraea sp. | reverse complement strand
GGTCTCGTTATCCCCATCTCTTATAATCAAACCCTTCATTGTCGGGATCCACAGTCTGTCTTTATTATCAATAAAACTATTACCACTTAAATAATTTATCTTTTCCTGCACCCAATGACTTTGACCATCATAGGTATACAAACCATTGGTTGACGACATGATGATTTTATTGTCTGAAGTTTCAAGAAAACCATAGGGATGACCATTTTTTATTTTCAATCCATTTTTATTTGTATATGCGCTCCAATGCTGACCGTCATAATTGTAAATACGCAACGGCAAACTTCCTAACCACATATTATTTTTACTATCCTTAAAACTGGATATTATCATGCTGGGATATCTGTAATTAAAGCTGTCCGTTTTTTCAATTACATGAAAGCTGCCTTCTTCAAAATAATAAATACCATAGGCTGCGATAAAATAGACCCTTCCGCTTTCATCTTCATAAAATTCCTTCACAAAATTACACTCGCGGCAGGGGATGTCTTTTTGCCTGTAAGCCGTCCATTTCCCAGTTTCTGAAGCCAAATGTAATAATGCAACCTTTGGGATAAATCCTGCTGACAAGCCTTGATTTGGTGCAGTGGCTGAAGCAACTATCCAGATATCGCCGTTGGAGGCTTCAAACATTTTGTTGATTACAGGAACATTGATGCCCATCTCCTTCGTAAACGTTGGCTTCCACTCCCCTTCTTCATATATTATGACTCCTCCTTTATACAGTTCCCGAGTTACATAACCACTCCAAAACATATCCGGGCTCCCGGAACCAATCCAGACTCTGTTTTGACTGTCTACCATATAAGAGCCAATCTGGTTCTTAAGCAGGTCTGTTTTTCTGTTGGTAGTTTCCCACTTACCATCCTTCAATGTATTGATACCTCTATCAGTAACAACCCAGAGCGAACCATCGACATATTCAAAAGCTCCCAGAACGATTTGATTGTCCATCAATAATTCTGACTTGTCGGTATAACAGGTCCATTTCTCCTGACCTACCAATTGTATTCCGATAAACAAAAAAAGGGCTTTGAAGAGAACTTTAATTCGCATAACGATCGGTCTTAGCTCTACTAATTTACGATTTCTAATCGGCTATAACTAAGGAGTATAGGGTTTTAGAACGATTATTTCTGGTGTCTTAGCCAGCTAATAGGGCTCAAAGAATGGAAAGTATGTGAAAGCGGTTCGTGATTTATCACAAATTGTTCAGAGGAGATGTTTCCAGGATATAGTTAGGAACCACAATAACTTTGTCCAGGCAACGCAAAGGATAGTGCAATTGTCAAAAATAATTATGAAGGTTCTTACCCTTGAAGTGTCACTTTTACAGCATTCAATCCCTTCATCCCTTTTTCAAGTTCAAAGGTAACCTTATCGTTTTCATTGATCTCATCGATCAGGCCGCTTATATGACAAAAGTACTTTTCCTGAGTTTCGGCATCGATTATAAATCCAAAGCCTTTGGAATGATCAAAGTATGAAACCTTTCCTTTTCTTACCGGGTCAAATTCTTCCTCTACTTTTTTGGGTATCCCCAGTTCAATAGATGAAGCATCTATTTCTTCCTTTTCAGTACGATCCTGGGGGGTGTCAGTTAAATTACCGAATTCGTCAACATAGGCAAAAGGGATGCCTCCTCCGGTTTCTTTAGCTTCCGCTTTACGTGCCTCTTTTTTCTTTTGCTTTTCTTCCCGTCTTTTTAAACGTTTCTTTTCTTTTTCCCTTTTATTATAGGACTGTTGTGATTTTGCCATGAATTGTATTAGGTCCCGTAAGTTAGGACTATTATTTTCAAATGAGAACTATGAGGGCATAAAAAAACCTATCTAATAAGAGATAGGTTTTAAAAAATTTAGGATTTATGTCTTTAGATGACTCTAACGTTTACGGCATTTAATCCTCTTTTGCCTTGCTCTAAATCAAATTCAACTTGGTCACCTTCGCGAATTTCGTCAATTAATCCAGTAACATGTACAAAGTGTTCTTTTTCAACACCCTCTTCATTGATGAAGCCATATCCTTTGCTGTCATTGAAGAATTTTACTGTTCCTTTACTCATTTTACTAATTTTAAATTTACTTTATTTAATTAGCTGCAAAGGTCTTATTATTTATTTAATTTACAGTTATTTATTTCATTTATTTTAAAAAAGCACTCCATTTTTACATCCTGAGGCTGAAAACCGATGATTTACACAAAGAAGTAAAAGAGGCGCTATTCCATATCCTTGTAATATTCCTGAAGCGTATAAAACGCTTTTTTTCGTACCCCCTGTTCTGATATCAGCCCTTTTCGATTAAAATCTTTCTGGATTTTTTTCAAATGGCGCCTTGCCGAACGGAAATCCATTAATATCCAGGGCGATACCCCAGCTAGGAATTCAATGTTTTTCAGCATTTCTATATTGTATTTATACACACTTTCCTGGTATTCTTCGGTCCAGCGCTCATTTGGCATACCGTGATATCCCTGCAATGCCCCACCCCCTACTTCGCTCATGATCATGGGTTTGTCATAAGCGTTCTTCCATTTAATCTTGGCACAACTCGCCGGGTCACCATAATACCATCCACAATAGTTATTGATCCCGATAACGTCCACCACTTCCCCCAGGGGATCATCTATTACCCGCTCACCTGGCGTACCGGTGTGGGTTTCGAGCGCTGCGGTTATAAGCCTGCTGTCGTCCAGGCTCCTTGCTTTCGCTGCAAGGTTTTGTAGAAATAAGTTGCGCTCATCACTTACCGGTGTTTCGTTGGCTATGGACCAGAGTACTACTGCTGCCCGGTTCTTGTCTCTTGAAATCATCTCCGTAAGCTGCCGTTCCGCATTTTCATAGGTGCTTTTGTTGTCATAACGTATCGTCCAATAAACCGGTATTTCCGACCATACCAATAACCCCATTTTCTCTGCTTCATGCACCATAGCCTCACTATGCGGGTAATGGGCTAAACGGATAAAATTACACCCCAGTTCCCTGGCCCATTCGAGTAAGGTACGGCACTCTTCACTTGAGGTAACCCGACCGGTTTTGAAAGGGGCTTCTTCATGAATACTGATCCCTCTCAAGAAAATTTCTTTTCCATTTAAAAGGATTTTGTCCCCATTCGCCTCAATATGCCTAAAGCCGATTTCATCATGCACCGTGCTTTTCTCTGTAATGAAATCAACACCATAGCGCTTAGGATCAGAAGGAGACCAAAGCCCGGGCTTTGCTTCAATCCTAAATTCACCCCAGCCCTTGTCATTGACCACAATTTTTTCCTTAATCCCCAGTTCAGGGATAGAAATGGTAATCGGATCTCTCTGTTTTTCTGATAGTTGTACCCAACCTTCGATGACACTATAGCTGTCTTTTGCAAGCCTTACAACATAGTCGGTAAGGTGTTGCCGGGGTACCCTGACCAAATGTACGGAGCGCGTAATACCGCCATAATTCCACCAGTCCGTGTTTACGGTCGGTACCGCTTCACGTTTTCTGGTATTATCAACCTTGACTACAAGAAAGTTGTCCTTTTTCTTTAGCAAATCACTCACCTCAAACATAAATGGCGTGAATCCTCCAATGTGGCTCCCCACATATTCCCCATTCAGGTAGACTTTTGCTTCATAGTTTGCCCCTTCGAAATAGAGGTAAGTAAGTTCATCCTCCTGAATAGCGTAATCAAAGTCCTTTTTATACCAGACAGTACCTTCGTAATAATACAGTTTTTCCAGTTGTGTATTCCAGTCGCCCGGCACTCGTAATTCAATGTCAGTATCAAAATCGTATTCCACCAGGTCAGCCGGAGACCGCATTTTGGCATTTTTAAAATAGCCATCATCCCTTGGCTGGTAGCGGTAATTGTAATACCCGTTTTCCAGGGGATCCACAATAACCTGCCAGAGGCCGTCAAGGGTTTGTGTGTTTCGCGCCTGTATATTTTGAAGCGCGGAAAGCTCTTGTTCCTGAGCCATCCCAGGCATCACGGAGCAACATAAATACAATACAAATACTATATGAATATTACGTGAATTAAGGATACACTCAGGTACAACTTCAAGAATGATTTTTCTCATTACTATACTTTATAATCCTTTAATTCCCTTCGTAGCTCAGCCTGTAAATCGCATTCCCATAATCATCGGAGATCAGCATGGAACCGTCTTCCAGGGTTAATAAATCCACCGGCCGCCCAAATACTTCCTGGCTCTCTTCATCCAGCCAACCATCGAGGAAGGTTTCGTAGCTTACGGCTT
>JABDRK010000408.1 GCA_013041785.1 Eudoraea sp. | reverse complement strand
CTATAATCTCCCCAACCACCTCATGCCCGGGAACGAAAGGATACTGGGTCATTCCCCATTCGTTGTTCAGCATGCTGAGATCGGAATGGCATATGCCACAATAGTGGACTTTGATATCCACTTCCTCAGACCCCAGGGTGCCCAAGTCGTATGTAAAAGGTTTTAATTCGGCTCCAGCCGATTCTGCTGCGTATGCATGTACAGTGCTCATTTCTTCGATTGTTTTATTCCCATAAATATAAGAGATAATTCTGTTTCAGAGGTCCTGAGGACTACACGGTTTTGAAAAATCGGAGTTGGTCATTCGGGACCCTTATTTTCAATTTATCACCGTAGTTCAGGTCTTGAAGTTCAGGCAGCAGCAATTCGATCATTTGGGTGTCCTGGAAGTGATCCGTTTTAGTTTTCGGATCGGGCATGTAGATCAATCCTTCGTATTCCTCATCTCGATAATAGGCGATGAGATCAAAAAAATAGAAGTTTTCCGGAGGGATAAAAGGAGACCACTTGATCTCTCTGAAGAAGTATTTGGGCCGACGAATCTCAAAGGTGTAGGGACTGACGTCAAGATTAATGGTGCCGGTATAAAACCTGTTGATGTCCAAACCACCTTCAAGAAAGAAAGGAGCCTGTAACCGAAGGGTTCCATCTGGATAACGGGCGTCTTTTCCTTTTCCAGAGGCAACCGCATGGCCCTGAATTACTAGTCCGTTAACCATTTTCATTGAGATTATTGGGATCAAACCCGGATACTGACTCCTGTTGCGGCAGTGTTTTTTCCGGTATCAAAATAAAAATCGATACGTCCCAGATTCAGTCCATAACAGCCTACCTGGTTAATCAGAACCTTTTGATCCCGTCTGTTTGGTCGGATGACTGGTCTTTCCAGAAAGGTATGCGTATGGCCTCCGATGATAAGATCTATCCCATCGGTTTGAGAGGCTAAACGCACATCGCTGGGTAGCTTCGGATTGCGGTATTCATACCCCAGATGCGAGAGTGCAATAACCAGATGGCATTGCTCCTCCTCGCGTAGTATCCTGCTCATGTCCTGGGCAATTTCGACCGGATCAAGGTAACGGGTTTCTTTGTACAGCTCAGGCAGCACCAAACCGTCCAGGGCAATACCCAGGCCAAAAATACCAACTTTGATCCCATCCAGGGTTTTGGTGGTATAGGGGGCAACAAAACCATCCATCACTGTATCCCGGAAGTCATAGTTTGCCGAAACCATCTGGAATTGGGCGTAGGGCATCTGAGCCAGCAACCCATCTATCCCGTTGTCAAAGTCGTGATTTCCGATAGTAGCCACGTCATATCCCATCTTGCTCATCAGGCGGAATTCCAGTTCTCCCCCGTAAAAATTGAAATATGGCGTGCCCTGAAAAATGTCCCCGGCATCTAACAGCAAGGTATTCGGATTTTCATCCCGTATGCTTTCCACCAGGGCTGCCCTCCGGGCCAGCCCCCCTTTATTTGGGAAAGAAGCATGGTCAGCCGGAAAGGGATCAATATGGCTGTGCACATCATTGGTATGCAAAATGGTCAACTGCTTTTTCCCAATTCTGGAACAGGACCCGAAGGTGAGGCCTCCTGCTGCTATCAATGCGGATCCGGCCACAGTCCTTTCTATAAATCGTCGTCTGTTCATTAGTTTAATTGTGTAAAACGGCTGTCAACCCTCGGTTTTAGGGTGTCTACTTTTTTGAAATAATCGATCATCGCATTTCTGACCTTATAATCCAGCGTAATAACCGTATCGCGCCCTGTGAAAAAGCCCATATCGTCTCCGCCCTTAACCAGATAATCAGCAGTTGCAACGTAATAGTCCTGATTTTCGTTAAAAGGCTTTCCCTGTATGGTAACGGACTGCAATTCTTTTTGGCTGCCCAGGGTTATCTCCATTCCGGCAATGGGGTGCGCCCGTTCAGAACGGACCAGAAAACCCACCATAGCTCTGACTGCAGCCCCATTCATTTTAGCAACAACGATTATGTTTTCAAAGGGCATCACCTGGTAGGCCGTCCGAGCCGTTACATCCCCCATACTGATCTCACTCCGGATACCCCCATGGTTGAGCAGCACAAAGTCGATGGAACGTCCTGCTCTCGATTTAAAAATCGGGTCTGCCTGTTCCAGAACGATATCCGCCAGGAGATTACCTGCTGTCGTATTCCACTTCCCATCCGTTTTGGTAATGGCGTAGGGGGCATGGGCCAGGACACTGTCTAAAACCTGATTAACGCGGTTCCGATAAGGCAGTATAAATTGTTCCAGGGAATCCAGGGCTACAAGAGAGTCGGTAATGGGAAGTTGTCTTCCCTCAATCGCACTGAGGTTTGGAGGCCCTTGCCGGCAACTACTAACTAAACAAACTGTTATAATTATAACAAATTGTTTTAATTTTAAACACATTGTTGTTTCTATCTTCGCGTCAGAGATGCCGCTATTATGGTTACATTTGTAGAAATGTAAATATACATGTTTTTAAAGGGAATTAAGGACAGATTCAAGCATAAATCAGCCCTTAAATACATGCGGGAGGAACTTCAAAGTCCGCCCCATCCGTTGCAAAGAAAACGTGGGATTAACCAGATAGGGGTCATTGTAGACCTGGATAAATTCCCCAGACCAGAAGCATTCGAAGATTTTGTCGACCTTTTCGGATTGCGGCCAAGTGGGGTAAACGTCATAGGATACAAAAAGGATTACGACAAGAATTCCCCTTATTCCACACCGGTCTTTTCCGATAAGGACCTCGGTTGGAATGGAGATATTGATAACGGATATGCGCAAGAGTTTTTGAGCAGGGAATATGATGTTTTGCTGAACTATTACACGAAAAAAAATCTGATGCTTCAACTGATGACGGTGAAAACCAAAGCCAGGATAAAAGTTGGGTTTAGCAAGGTTGACAAGACGTTTAATGATATCATTCTCGATTCTGAACTTAAAGATTTTGACCTTTTCAAAAAGGAGGTTCATAAGTACCTGAATGTGTTAAGCGAATTAGTGGCATGAACGAATTGGTAGGAACAGGTGTTGCCCTGGTATCACCTTTTACAGCAGATTTGCAACTGGATATTGAGTCTCTCCGCTCCCTGGTACGTCATTGTTATAAGGGTGGTGTAGATTATCTGGTAATCCTGGGCACTACAGGAGAATCCGTTACCCTGAACAAGGATGAAAAAAAGGTAGTGATCCAAACGGTTATCCAGGAAAATAATGGGTTGCTTCCTTTGGTAATTGGCATAGGAGGAAACAGCACGACAGCTGTTGTGGAAGAATTGGAACATACAGATCTTTCTCCCTTTGCTGCAGTACTTTCTGTTTCCCCATATTATAACAAGCCTTCTCAGGAAGGGATCTATCAACATTATAAGGCTATTGCGGCTGCTAGTTCCAAACCGGTTATACTGTACAACGTGCCCGGGCGAACCGGCAGCAATGTATTGCCAGAGACGGTTATACGCCTGGCCAGGGATTGTAAGAACATAGTAGGGGTGAAGGAAGCCTCAGGAGAGCTAGCGCAGATTCAGGAAGTGATTTCTGGAAGACCTGATGGTTTTCTGGTGATATCCGGGGATGATGCCACTGCAAAAGACACTGTGAAAATGGGAGGTCAGGGGGTTATTTCTGTTTTGGGACAAGCACTGCCCGATATGTTCTCCAGGATGATTCGTGAAGCTGCTGGCCCTAATACCGAACAGGCAGACGCGCTTCACCGTGAATTAGAGGCGGCCATGGAGCTGATTTTTGAAGAAGGAAATCCCAGTGGAATCAAGGCCATGCTGCAGGTATTGGGTATCTGTGATGCTTTCGTGAGATTACCCCTTACAGAGGCAACGGGTGATCTGAAATCGCGAATAGCAACGTATATGAAGACCATGAGTGGCATTAATGCCTAAATAGCGTTAAATCTTCCCTAAATAATTTCTGATATTGCGGTGGATAACTACCTTAGGTTCAATTAAATTGTTTTTTATTCCGTCTGTAATCCCTAATTTTGCCAAATGTTTTTAAAAATGAAGCGAATCCTGCTGCTGCCCGTACTGGTCCTTTTCCTGGTTTCCTGCAATGAATATCAGAAAGTGCTGAAAAACGAGGACACCAAGGTCAAATATGAGTTGGCGGAAAAGTACTATGACGAAGGAGATTTCAAACGGGCTAACCGCCTCTTAGAACAAATTGCCCCGAGGTTTGCCGGTAAACCCCAGGGGGAGCGGGTTCAATTTTTCCTTGCTAACACCTATTTTCAGATCAGGGATTATAACTTTGCCGGTTATCAGTTCGAACGATTCATAAAATCCTACCCCAAAAGCGAAAAAGCGTCGGAAGCTTCTTTTTTAGGGGCCAAAAGCTACTATATGCTTTCTCCAAAGTATTCGCTTGATCAGACCGATACAGACAAGGCTTTGGTTAAACTTCAGGGATTCATCAATTCTTACCCCGATTCAGAATACCTGCCGGAAGCTAATGCCATGGCAAAGGAATTGACAACCAAAAAAGAAAAGAAAGCATTTGAAATTGCCAGGCAATTCACCAAGCTGGGGAAATCCTATTTTCTGGATTACAATGTTTCTGCCATTGCGGCCCTGGATAATTTCATCTCGGATCATCCGGGTTCCGTATTCCGGGAAGACGCCTATTACTATAAAGTTGAGGCAACCAGCAATATGGCCCTGAACAGTACAGAAGACAAAAAGAAAGAACGTTTGGATAACGCCAGGACTGCCTATGATAACCTGATTAAGTATTATCCGGAAACGAAATATGCAAAGGCAGCCACACAATTAATTGAAAAGATTGACAAAGAATTACAATTGTACAAAGAAGTACAGGATAACCTTACAAAATAAGCATGAAGGATCTTAAAAACACAAAAGCACCGGTTACTACGGTAACGTTTAACAGGAATGAGTTCGACTCCAAGACGGACAATATCTATGAAGCCATTTCTATTACGGCAAAAAGGGCGATACAGATCAATTCCGAAATAAAAAAGGAGCTTCTGGAAAAACTTGAAGAATTTGCCACCTACAGCGACAGCCTGGAAGAGGTTTTTGAAAACAAAGAGCAGATTGAAGTTTCTAAATTCTACGAAAAGTTACCCAAACCACATGCCCTTGCCATTTTGGAATGGCTAGAAGACAAGATATACTACAGAAATACTGAGAAAGACGGAGAATAACATGTTGGGCGGTAAAAAGATCCTGTTGGGTATTACCGGAGGTATTGCCGCCTACAAGACCACCTTTCTTGTCCGTGTACTTATAAAAGCCGGTGCCGAGGTTCGAGTTATTATGACCCGGAGTGCCGGCGATTTTGTTTCCCCCCTTACCCTGGCCACGCTTTCAAAGCATAAGGTGCTGATCGATTTCATTGACCGGGAAGACCGGAGTGTTGATTGGAATAACCATGTGGAACTGGGTCTCTGGGCAGATTTTTTGCTGATTGCTCCGGCCACGGCCAATACCCTTTCTAAAATGGCCAATGGCACCTGTGACAACCTGCTCCTTGCTACATACCTCTCTGCAAAATGTCCGGTCTATTTTGCGCCAGCCATGGATTTAGATATGTACCGGCATCCGAGTACCAAAGCTACTTTTGAAACGCTTCAGGGTTTTGGCAATATCATGATCCCCGCCACCAAAGGGGAATTAGCCAGCGGACTGCATGGGGAGGGTCGCATGGCGGAGCCGGAAGAGATCATTGCCTTTATGGTGAATCATATCAGGCAGGGGCTACCTTTAACTGGTAAAAAAGTACTAATCACTGCCGGGCCTACACATGAGGCTATTGACCCGGTACGTTTTATCGGCAACCATGCTACCGGACGTATGGGATTTGAGCTGGCCAGGGCCGGAGCGGATCTGGGTGCGGAAATTGTCCTGATCACCGGACCAACGCATTTAAAAATTGACCATCCTCTCATTGAGCGTATTTCCGTGGTTAGCGCCGAAGACATGTACAAGGCTGCCATTATGCATTTTAAGCAAACCGATATCGTCATAGCCGCCGCAGCAGTGGCTGATTACCGCCCCAAGTTGGCCTCCGACCAGAAGATCAAAAAGTCCGGGGAGACTATGCAACTTGAATTGGTTCCGAATACGGATATCCTGTTAACGTTGGGTCAGCAGAAAGAAAAGCAGTTTTTGGTTGGCTTTGCATTGGAAACTGAAAACGAATTGGAAAATGCCAAAGCCAAGATCAAAAAGAAGAATCTTGATGCCATCGTTCTCAATTCCCTTCAGGATGAAGGGGCTGGCTTTGGAGTGGAAACCAATAAAATCACCTTTATAGATAAGAATTTCACCCAAAAACCGTTTGAACTTAAAACAAAGGCCGAGGTGGCCCTTGATATCTGGACTGAAATTCTAAGTCGACTGCATGCGTAAGTTATTTCCTTTTTTAGCCTTGTTTTTCGCAATCACCGTTTCTGCCCAGGAACTGAATTGCACGATTACGGTCAATTCTGACCAGGTAAGTCAGACCAACCAGCAAATCTTTCAGACCCTTGAGCGGTCTTTGAATGATTTTATGAATAAGTCCAAATGGACCAATAGGATCTACAGGGAAAACGAACGGGTGAATTGCAGGATGTTTATCACCGTTACCCAATTTGAGAATAATTTTTTTGAGGCAAACATTCAGATCCAGTCTTCCAGGCCGGTTTTCAACACCTCTTATGAAACCCCTATCTTTAATTATAAGGATAACGATTTCAATTTCAGTTATATAGAGTTTCAACCCCTGGTGTTCAATGAAAATATTTTTGAGTCCAATCTTATTGGGGTAATGGCCTATTATGCTTACATCATCCTTGGACTGGATGCAGACACTTTTACGCTTGAAGGCGGCACAGAGTTCTATAAAAAAGCACAACAAATTGTCACCCAGGCACAAGGTTCGAACTTTTCCGGCTGGAGCCAGTCCGCCACTTCCAACAGAACCCGCTTTGTGCTGGTAGATAATCTGCTCTCGAACACATTTAGGGAGTATCGCATCGCTATGTACAACTACCACCGCAAAGGATTGGATATTTTGGGGGATAACAACAGTACCGGAAAACAGGTTATTTCCGGATCCATGCGCCTTTTTGAGACCCTTATCAAAAGACGTCCGAATGCCTTCCTTATTCAGACTTTCTTTGATGCCAAAGCTGAGGAAATCCGAAATATCTTTTCTGACGGCCCAAAGGTGGATATAGTTTCCCTGAAGGAAACGCTTAACCGGGTGGCTCCGTTTTACGCCTCTACCTGGAATGAAATAAAATACTAGGGCAGCATATTTTTTGCATGGTGATTCTTTTATCTTTACAATGCGTAAAGAAATACAATTGCTGACCCAACTTTCCATAAAGAATTATGCGCTGATTGACGATCTCAACGTATCGTTTTCAGCCGGTTTCACAACGATAACCGGAGAAACAGGTGCAGGAAAATCCATTTTTTTAGGCGGTCTTTCTCTGGTGCTGGGCAAAAGGGCCGACCGTACTTCATTACGGGATCAGCAACAGAAATGCATAATTGAGGCTGAGTTCAGGATTTCATCCTATGGCCTAAGGGATTTCTTTATGCAAAATGAACTTGATTATGATGATCACACCAT
>JABDRK010000392.1 GCA_013041785.1 Eudoraea sp. | reverse complement strand
AGCGGCGCTGGCAAAAGCCAGCGACCAGATCCATATTAGTGAAAGTACCTGGCATTACAATGGGGGCGGATGCTGCTAGGGTTAAGTGCCGGCATTCTTTGAATAGTTCTTATTAAAACCAGGCTTATGTCCGGAGATCGGTTATGGTTTATCCTGTTATGTATCCTGGCCCCGACCTTTGTTGCGGGTCAAATGCCAGCATCTGATCCGATTGATGGGCAGACTGAACTCAATCATAAGCGATGGGCCTTGATGCTGCAACAGTATGTGGATGAATCGGGGAAGGTAAATTATACCGGATTTAAACAAGATGAGTCTGCTCTGGCGGATTACCTCAACTACCTTGGAAAACACCAACCCCTAGGAGATGCAACAAAGGAAGAGCTCCTGGCCTATTACATCAACCTGTACAACGCTGCTACTATTAAGCTAATTCTGGAGCACTACCCGGTTTCCAGCATACGGGATATCAAACAACCCTGGGGCAGAAAATGGATTGCGGTTGGAGATCAGCAATACTCACTAAATCAGATTGAGCATAGGATACTCAGAAAACTGGAGGAGCCCCGCATTCATTTTGCAATAAACTGTGCTTCGATTTCCTGCCCAAAACTCCTAAAAGTTCCTTTTGAGGCTAAAAGGTTGGAAGAACAACTTGAAGAGGTTACCCGGGGATTTATCAACGATTCCCTAAAAAATAAAATAACCCCGGATAAAATTTCCCTGTCAGCCCTGTTTAAATGGTATAGAAACGATTTCACCTCATCAGGCTCATTACAGGAGTATATCAGGCGATATAGCAAGAAACCCTTCGCTGCCAAAGCCAAAGTTGAATTTATAAAGTACGACTGGGGCCTGAATGAGCAATAAATTCAACAAAATCAGCATCATCATTCCGGTCCTGAACGAACAGGACCTTATTCAGCCGCTTATTGATGGGATTCAGAAAGCGGCTAACTCAGTTGATGCCTTTGAACTCCTCTTTGTTGACGGAGGAAGTACAGATACCACCGTGAATCGGATTAAAAAATATGGAGATCGGATCGTTCATTCCGAAAAGGGCCGGGCAAGGCAAATGAATCTTGGTGCCGGGGAGGCCAGTGGGGATATATATTATTTTTTACATGCAGATACAGTCCCACCTAAAGGCTTTGATCAGGCTATCCAAGATGCCGTTGCTTCAGGCCGGGATGCCGGATGTTTCCGTATGAAATTCGATAGCCCAAGTTGGTTCCTGCGTTTTTTTTCCTGGTTCTCCCGCTTTAACTACTGGCTCTGCCGGGGGGGCGATCAGTCGCTCTTTATTAGCCGGGAGCGTTTTAAGGCTCTTGGTGGTTTCAACGAAAGCTACACTATTTATGAGGATCTGGAATTTATCAATCGCTTGTATCAACAGGGAAATTTCACGGTATTGCCCCAGCATGTGCTGACTTCCGCCAGGAAATACGAAAAGATTGGTAAGTACAGGCTACAATACCACTTTGCTATAATCCACCTTAAAAATTACTTTGGCGCTCCTCCTGAAGCCCTTTATGACTATTACAAACGTCATATACTCAACTAAGGGAGTCATCCTTAAAACGTCCTGTAAAACAAACGAATAACCTCTTCCGCAGGTTTATTCTGAGGTGTAAAGCGATTGTCCTGTTCGCCACCGGCCCGATCGTGGTTGAGAAACCATTTCCAAACAAAACCTCCCGCGAACCAGTCCTCCCCCCAGAATTCTTCAAAAATGGCTTTTTTGGCGTTCACCTGCCCCTCTAAATTTACATTCTCCTCATTCCGGTCAACCAGCCAGGGTTTTTTTGCGGTATAGTCCATGCTGCGATAGCCATATTCCGTAAATAATATGGGTTTTCCGGATTCTTTGGCAACCTCTTCTATCCTCGACTTCCAGGGTTTCCACCCTTCTTTCAGGATATCAACACTGGGCGTTCTTTCCTCTGAAAGCGGGAAATAGGCATCTATCCCCACATAATCCAATAAGGGCCAGAATGGTGTTCTTTTATATTCGTCCCAGTTCGCTGCATAGGTTAGCTTCCCTTTATAGACCTCCCGGATTTTTCCAATAAGGCTGTTCCAATACTGGGGTCTTGCCTTAACAAATTCTTCCAATTCGGTCCCTATACAAAATAATTCCACCCGGGTTTCCTGAGCCAGCCTGGCATAAGTAAGGATAAACGCTTCATAGGAATCTTCCAGGATTTTCCAGTCTTCCTCAGAGTTCATTTTGAGATCCCCGGTAAATTCCCCGCGCCATACCCATAACTGCGGTTTAAGCATAATATTTAACCGGTTCTCCCTCAGGAGTTCGATGTACTGCTTTGCGCCTTGTGTGGTTTCCCCATACCACTGCCGGTCCGTGTCAAAAATGATCTCCGGGGAATCCAGATTCCTGATAAATCCGAAAGGCATCACAGCGGCATGATCGGCAAATACTTCTAAAACCGCTTCCACATGTTTCTGGGAAGCCTCCTCACGGGAAGCCACAAAACTCACCCCGTTGATTTTACTGATGAACTGACTGCTGCAACTGAATTGCAGTATTATGAGGAATAAAAAACCCGCTTTCTTCATCGTTTAAAGCATTTCACTTCTCTCAAAAATAGTAAATCAAAAAAAACAAAAAGTTAAAATACAGCTAACTGTTAAGTTCTTAACTTTAGAGTCGACTGAATCCAGAGCAACCTCAAAAGCCAATGGAACATATCATCATCATCGGAAATGGTATTGCCGGAGTAACCGCAGCACGCCATATCAGGAAGCTATCCGACAAGCAGATTACGATCATTTCCGCAGAAACAGATTACTTCTTCTCCCGAACAGCCCTGATGTACGTGTATATGGGGCATATGAAATTTGAACATATTAAACCATACGAAGATGGATTCTGGGCAAAAAACCGCATTAATCTGATCCGGGGATTTGTAACCCGGGTAGATCCGGCTAAGAAAGAACTAACTGTAGGGAATTCCCGGATCTTCCAATACGATAAGCTAATAATTGCAACGGGTTCCAAACCGAATAAATTTGGCTGGCCCGGACAGGATCTGCACGGAGTTCAGGGGTTGTATTCCAAACAAGACCTGGATCTCCTCGAAGTGAATGCTCCTAATAACAAGGTTTGCCGCCGTGCTGTCATTGTGGGTGGCGGACTTATCGGTATTGAATTGGCAGAAATGTTAAGTACCCGAAATATCCCGGTCACATTTCTGGTGAGGGAAAAGAACTTTTGGGATGGAGTCCTGCCGCAGGGAGAAGCCCAAATGATTAATGAACACATCCGGGAACATCATATCGACCTCAGGCTGGAGACCAACCTGGTGGAAATTCTGGCTGATGAAAATGGAAGGGCCAGGGCTGTGGTTACCGACAAGGGTGAGACCATTGCTTGTGACCTGGTTGGCCTCACACCAGGCGTTACCCCCAATGTCGGGTTTTTACAAAATACCGGAATAGCTTTGGGGCGGGGGGTTTTGGTTAACCGATATCTGGAGACAAGCCAGGCCGATATTTATGCCATCGGGGATTGTGCCGAACAACGGGAGGCCATTGGCAAAAGAAGGCCTATTGAGGCTGTATGGTATACCGGTCGGATGATGGGTGAGACCGTTGCACAGACCATTTGCGGGAATCGAATCCCGTATAATCCCGGACATTGGTTTAATTCGGCTAAATTCTTTGACGTTGAATATCAGACGTATGGCTGGGTGTTTAGTGACCTAACCAAAGCTGAGGAAGAAGCGCATTTTCACTGGCGGCATGCTCAGGAGAAGATTTGTCTGACCATAGCTTACGAACAATCTTCACGCAAGTTTCTGGGCATAAACACCTTTGG
>JABDRK010000387.1 GCA_013041785.1 Eudoraea sp. | reverse complement strand
ATCAGGTACTCACTGCAGAAATAGCTAAGTACCATGCAAAAGCCCTAGACAATATAGGGTCCCTGTACTATTCAGAGGAGAATTATGACGACTATTACTATGGGAAAGGGTCTACCTTCCCGGACGTCAATGGGGGGGTGGGGATTCTGTTTGAACAGGCCAGCTCCAGGGGGCACGTTCAGGGAACCGAAAACGGCATACTGACCTTCCCCTTTACCATTCGCAATCAGTTCACCACAGCCTTGTCTACAATCACCGCAGCAAAAAATTTGAGGACCGATCTGTTGCAGTACCAGCGTAAGTTCTTTCAGGATAGCCGACTGCAGGCCTCAATCAGCCGGGCCAAAGCCATTGTTTTTGGGGATAGCAAGGATGGGAACCGGGCATGGCACCTGGCGGAAATCCTACAAAGGCACAACATAAAATTCCATGAAATATCCCGGGATTTCAGTGTTTCCGGTAAGACTTATAAAAAGGGTACTGCTTATCTGATTCCCATGGAACAAAAAAGCCACAAACTGATTAAAGCCATGTTCGAAAGAAGGACCAGCTTTACTGATAGTCTGTTTTATGATATTTCTGCCTGGACCTTTCCCCTTGCCTTTAACCTGGACCACACCGAATTGAGATCCAGTTCCTATGCCGGGGAAGAAATCAAAGAACTCAAAACCCCTGTAGGGGAAATCAGCGGTAACAGCAGTTATGCTTATTTGTTTGAATGGCATGAATATTACACGCCTAAGGCACTGAATAGGATACTGAATAAAGGCTTGAGGGCCAAAGTGGCTAAATCTCAATTCAGCCTGGAAGGAGTCTTTTATGATTACGGGACCATTATGATACCTGTACAGAATCAGGTAATGGACCCCGAGGCACTTCATACTTTCCTACAGGATGTTGCTCAGGACAGCAGGATTAAAATCACTGCGGTGAATACCGGACTTACCCGGGGCATTGATCTCGGAAGCAACGAATTTGACCCTCTGAAAAAGCAGAAAGTAGCCCTTTTGGTAGGACGTGGGATCCGTTCCTATGACGCAGGTGAGATCTGGCATCTGTTCGATACGCGCTATGACATGAAGATTACCAAAATAGATACTGACTATTTTGGGCGGACAGATATCAGTGGGTATACGGATATAATCATCCCCGGAACTTCCGGAAGTGGCCTGGGTAAGAAGGATGCCGAAAAGCTGAAAGAATGGGTAAAGCAGGGGGGTAACTTAATTGCCTATCGCGGAGCGGTTAATTGGATTGCTGAAAATGAATTTACCGATCTTGAATTCAAAAAAGACAGCCTTACTGCCAAAAACATCAGCTTTGAGCAAAAGGGTGATTTTCTGGGAGCTCAGGTTACGGGAGGCGCCATTTTTGAGGCCATACAGGACCGCTCTCACCCGATTAATTACGGATATAAGAACAATCGCATATCCCTCTTTCGGAATACCAACATCTATTTGAAGCCGGAACCGGAGAGTTATGACAACCCGCTGAAATATACTTCTTCGCCTTTACAGAGTGGTTATATTTCCGAGGAAAACCTGAAACTGATCCGCAACAGCAGCCCGTTCAAGGCCAGGCGCGTTGGTAAAGGCAGGGTACTCCTGTTTACGGATAACACCAATTTCAGGGCATTTTGGTACGGGACAAATAAGCTGTTGATGAATGCCATTTTCTTTGGGGATATCATGTAGTGCAAAAACACGCTGTGCTTAGCTATTAAACTATAGCTGAATGGATTTGATATACAACTGGTTAGCCCCAAAATGGAGGGCAACACAAACTAATGCGGGAGCATATCCAATTTCTGAGCCCAGAAACAAAAAGGCCAGCAGGTAAAATAAGGGGTAAACCAACAGGGCGTAGGCAAAACGAAAAGTGCTGGTAAATTCCCGTTCGGGTATGTGATTTCTTTTTATCCACAACCAGGGAATCACCATGGGGAAATTCAATAAGTAAAAGAGTATGTTCAGAGGTGTTTTAGGATGCGTCTGTTTAACTGGTTCTGTCTTTAAATCCTTTAAGGCAAGGTCCCTAGCCGCCTGGTTGGCTATTCCCGGATCCTGAAATTTTACCCCCCTGTTCTTCAGATACGTTACTATTTGTTCATAAGCCTCTTCCTCCTCTATGTGTGTGGTCAGGGTTTTAAGTTGATCAGATACTGCGCCCTTGATTCGGATAATAGAATTCCGCAGATCATCTGGGTCGTAAAATGCAGAAAGTGGGAAGGGCTTACCGTAATAAACTGATGCCAGGTCTGGAAATGCAGCAGCCCGATAGTAATTCATCCCAACAGGCATAAGCAGAATTTCCAGATCGTGGTTTTGCTCTATGGTCTGGAAAAGAATCCTGGTAAACCCTTTGCTTAAAGGTCGCACGCGACGTACCAGATTGTGGTTCGCCTCAGGAAATATAACGACGGCCTCTCCTTTTGAGAGCAGTTCGGTACACCTTTGAAAAATGGCCTCATTCTTATTCAATGTTCCCCTTCCATCTCGCATACGGTACACGGGCAGCATCCTGAAAAAGTGAAACAACGAACGAAATAAAGTGTTGGAAAAAACATCAGACCTGGTTAGGAAATAGGGTTTTCGGTTGCTATTGATGGCAATTAAAAGGGCATCCAATAAGGCATTCTGATGATTGGGCAAGAGCATCAGGGCACCACTTTTAGGGACTGCCTGTTGATTGTGTAGTTTTATATTCCCGAAGTAACAGTACAATGCTGCACGCATGCATAATTTGGCAATCTGATAGATGATTTTCCTCAAAATAACTTCGGATTAAGGATCAAGGGCCCTTGTGCACACATACCCTTTTTTATAAAAATACCACTAACTTTATGTGCCCTTAACCACAATTTACAGAAAATGGCACGAACACCAAGTAATATGCTGCCTCTCGGAACCCCAGCCCCGGATTTCAGCTTGTATAATACCGTTACCGGAGAAGAGCTAAGCCTTGAACAGGCCCGCGGAGATAAAGCGACCGTTGTTATGTTTATCTGTAACCACTGTCCGTTTGTAATTCATGTCAATGAAGCATTGGTGCGGCTGGCTAACACCTATAAGAAGCAGGGTGTTGGATTTATCGCAATTTCCAGCAATGACGTTGAAAACTATCCGCAGGATGCTCCGCACCTCATGAAGGAAACCGCTGAGAAACTGGGATATCCCTTCCCCTACCTCTATGATGAAACCCAGGAAGTAGCCCGTGCTTATCAGGCAGCATGTACCCCCGACTTATATCTGTTCGATAGTAATCTGTCCCTGGT
>JABDRK010000376.1 GCA_013041785.1 Eudoraea sp. | reverse complement strand
ACCTGAGTAAAGGCTGCACAATTAATGCAATAATTGGGTTTGAATTCTTGAAAAATACGAGAAACCTCTTCGGATTGAGTGATATCTAAAGTGGCTTTATCGGTAAAATTGAAGTCCAATCCCCGATATTCAGGTCCAAGATCCTGTATGGTCTTACCTAGCTGCCCATTTGATCCTGTTACCAGAATGCGCTTCATGGGAAAACTACTTTAAAAGCGGGGAGTGCCCGATCTTTATCCGAAAGAATCAGTTTTGACTCTGGAATGCCCCAGTCGATCTTCAAATCAGGATCATTATAGATAATACCTCCTTCCGCGGAAGGATTATAGTATGCATCACATTTATAAGAAAAAACAGTGTGATCTTCCAATGCGAGGAAACCATGAGCGAGTCCCTTTGGAATAAAAATCTGAAGGTTATTGAATTCCGAAAGCTCTGTTGTGAAAATCTCACCAAAACTCGGACTTTCTTTTCTTAAGTCGATCACTACATCCAGGGCGGCACCCTTTACCACACGACCTAATTTTGCCTGCGCATATTTACCCTTTTGGAAATGAAGTCCTCTTAAAACATGTTTACTAGAGACCGACTGGTTGTCCTGTACAAATACCAGCTTCTCCCCCAGCAGTTTTTCAAAACTGCGTTTATTGTAGGTCTCCATAAAATTCCCTCGGGAATCCCTGAATATTTTTGGTTCTATCAAAAAACAGCCCTCAATGTTTGTGTTTTGAATCTTCAATTGCTTTTAAAATAATAGATTGCCTTACAAAAATACACCTGTCTTCAATTACTCTTTGATTTTTCTCAGGAGTTGTTCCCCCATCATTCAATCTGCATTTCTTTAGCCTTCCTGTTCAGATAATGAAGAAAAGAAAAGACGAAAAACAGGCCTACAAAAGTGAGCGGGATAATCGCAACATTCTTTTGAAACAAAGGTTTCTGAACCTTATGAGCTTGACCAAAATTCACAACAGTAATAGCCTCCTGCCTGCGTTCCAATTCTAATTTCTTGGATTCGGTATCCTGGATCAGATTGTTTTTAAGTGAGAACAGGGAGGGAATATTGAGGGGTTCCTGATTTTCTAAAACCAGTCGCCCCTCAGTAGTCGCCTGTTCTTTTAGCATCTTCTGCGTATAGTTATTGATAAGCACATCAATCTGAGCGATGAGCGAGTCGTTTCGCTGAATACGATTCTGGGCATTTTCTGTATATACCTTTAATAAATCAGTATAATATTCATTGGAATTGATGTAGGCTATAATTTTCTGTGCGTAGGCTTCTCCTATTTCTGCATCTTTGAAATAAAAGGTAAGCCGCTGGTCTTTTGTGGTCTTATCCTGCAGTTCGGATCTGAGTATATCCGAAATGGCTTCCGAGTTTTCAAAATCTTTTAATAGTTCCAGGAATTTCATTTCATCTTCCAATCCGGATCCACCCTGTGCTTTTAATTGGGATATTTCAATTTTAAAGCCCTCCATTTTGGCAACATCCATCTCCATTGATGAGAAAAACACCGTGTCTTTGGATTTAATGTCGGACTGGATTTCGGCCACCACATCATAAAGGTAATTCTTGGTGTCCAGGTTGGGGGTAACTATCACATCCAGTTTCTGTTCTTCTCCTACTATAAATTTGAGGCTAAAACCAATAATTGCCCCAATCACAACAAGGGTTCCCAGAATAATGAAGTTTTTTTTGAGGTACAAAAACACCCTCAGCAGGCTTGTAAATAATCGGTTAAAACCCTTGCCAATAAGAGCAAAGAGCTGTCCCAAATCTATTTCGTCCGACTGGTTTTGGTTCTGTGATGGATTGTCACTCATGTCAATTGGAATTAAATATTTGCGTAAGTATTTTGTCTGTTATCAAGTAAGTCGGTTTTACCCCAGCCTTTCCCAGGCCCCCTGAGGCCAGGGTGCTTCCCGTTTCCAATGGATTGTCTGAGGCGTAATAGGCGTATCGCACTTTTACGTCATCCCGGATGCTCTTTCGGATCTTGGAGGCCGACTGTATGGCTTTCTGATAATGTACTCCTTCCATTTCGAGCCCGATTACCCCCCAGGTGGAATCGTGGAAAAATTTCAGGATATCGCGGTTCTGAAGGGAAGTCCCTAGTACCGTCACCATGGTGCCCTCCTGAACCTTTAAGCCATTCCCACTAAAATCCGCAGCGCTTAGTTCATTGTGGAAGGGATAGTTGTCTGCTGTACCCTCAAACATATGGGCAGTAGGAATCATTAAATCTCCCTTACCCCCTACTAAAATGCCCGCTTTTCCCATTATGGATATGGACGCTACATCCAGAAAAACAGGGGGTTTGTTTTTAAGTCGGTAGGGCTTTAACAACTCGTCAATAGTCTCATAAGCCTGTTCCCCGAATGCATAATCCATAACAAATATAACGGGTTTTTCCTCATTGGGCATCCCGAGTGGCAAGTCAAAACAGCAGGCGTCTTTCCCCAATTTGGCGGTATCAAAAATCTGTACATCGATGTTCGTGCCTGAAATATCATCAATCTGAATCATCCCATTGCGTTTGGCTGTTGCGATGACTTTGTCCTGAAGTTTTTTGTTTTTAGCCTGACTTAGTTGCTCAAAAATCTCAAGGGAACCATCTTCCGGAAAGTCTTTTTGTAAGGCCTTCTTGGCATACATGGAGTTCAATACGCTGTGCATATTGGCACTGATAATATGGATAGGGCGCTTTAAAAGTCCATGCTGGTTAAGCGTATCCTTTACGGTATTGGCCCATTGTTCCCCATGAATATGATGCCCCAAACGCTCGCGGAGCAGGGTACTAAAGGTTATGATCCTTTTTTCTCCCCCGGTTTCTTCTTCAATGGCCAGTTTGCCAAGCCAGTAGATGATTTTTAAAAATCGTTCCGGATCGGACTTTCTGGCCAGTTTCTTGTAAATGTCCATAACCTCAAGAAAGGACCTGCCCAAAATACTGGCGGTATGGATGAGGGCTGTTTCCTTCTCTGCCTGGGTGAGTTTGTCTTTGGTGGCGGCAACTTCCAGCTTTTTCCAGTCCCGAATGGTTTCATTCGTGTCTTCAATGAGTACTTTCTCCGCTATTTTCTGGGATTCTATGAATAGAAAGGTCAGGTGGGTCAGGATATCATATATATCAGACCGGCCCCGGGTTATTTCAACATTCATCTGATCCTTGTCGATTCGGTAGCAGTTACGCCTTCTTTTGGGTGGGATAATCGGTTTAAGATGAGAACTTGCATAGCCTTCATCCGAGGTCAGGTTAATATAACGGCATTCGTGAATCCCCTCTGGAAGACGCTCCAATACATAAATCAATCCATTCAGTTCCGATTTTTCCTCAGCAATGGTCCCATAGATCTCGGGCCTTAACAACAAAAGAGCATTTTTGAGACTGTCTCCTGAAACCCCGGTTGGTTTGTAAAATCCCCGGTTAAACAAATGACGCATAGTCACATACAGGCGTTCAATGGCATTAGTTGATTCCTGGGCCCTGGTCGTTTCTTTGTAATTACTCATCAAATTAGCTGCTGTATGGTGCAAATTTATGAATTTGCCGGTAGTATCGGCACGAAAGCACGGGAATACAAGGGGAAATCCCCATAATGCAAAGTCAAAGTTTATCAGGCCTTGTGTGCCATGAGGGCGTCCGCTACTTTACGATCGTTTGACAGCCGCTGCACTTTGTTTTGCCCGCCTAATTTTCCAATAGATTTCATATAGGACAGGAATCCTCCTGGTTTGATCGCCGTAACTTTAAGGGGTTGCAGGATCTTACCGTCAATCAGATCAAAATAATAACTGTTCTGATCCTGCATGGACTGGTCCAGCAAGGAAAGGAAACGTTTAAAATCT
>JABDRK010000368.1 GCA_013041785.1 Eudoraea sp. | reverse complement strand
CTACTCTTCTTGTCCCTACCTGAACTGCAAAGAGGTCCATTCCGCCAATCCCTTCTCTTCCATTGGAAGCAAAAAAGAGCATGTCTCCTCCCACAGAATTAGGGTACATTTCATTTTTTCGTGTATTGACCTTTTCTCCCAGGTTTTTGGCGATGCCGACGCTGCCATCCTGATGGATTTCGGCTACATAGATGTCATACTTTCCAAAGGTGCCCGGCATGTCCGAGGCAAAAAAGAGGCGTTTTCCGTCAGGGGAAACTGCAGGATGCATAGCCGAGGCGTACTTCGGGGTAACACTGAGCTCCTTTACATTCTTCCACTTTCCATTGACATTCTCTGCCTGATATATTTTATGTACCGGTTCTTTTTTGGAAAACAAGCCATACTCGGGCTTCATGTAGATCGCCTTACTGAAAAATGCGGTCTTCCCATCTGAGGATATGGAAATAGGCGGAATATAGCCCTTCCCGGGTAGTCTGGAATCCATTTTAAGCTGGTCTGACCTTTGCTCTTTTAGTCCGGCTAGTTCGCGAAGTTCATCCATAGAGGCCGCGCGGTTTAGCGGTTTAAAATTGCGTATGTTTTGTTGTTTTACTGGGGCAGCAGCATATGCTTTAGGGCTCACCCTTTTTTCTGCCTTGTACTCTCCTTTGATCTCAGAGTACCAGTCGGCCTGCGCCACATCATCACCGTAATCGGCAATTCCGGCTTTGTGCATGGAGACTTTATAGCGCTTGAGATAATTGGGAGAAATGTTCTCTGAGCCACTGAGGTCGATCAGTTTCTGATACCAGAAGGCTGCGGTCTTGTATTTCCCGGCAAGGAAGTTGGCATTGCCGAGATCCTGGAAAATTTCGTTTTCGGAATAACCCAGTCTTGATAGTTCCAGGTAATTCTCGATGCGTTTGTCGGCTTCAATTTTTTGGGCAAGGTCTTTAGTGATAAATGTGTTTTGTTGCGCCGTTCCGACTTTACAAAACAGGATTATTAAACCTGCTGCTACAAATTTTAAATAGTGTGTAGAATTCTTCATAAGGTAAGATATTGGGGTTCATCAGGATAAATTTCGCAAGAGTACCAATTAATACATTATGATTTTTTCACAGGTTTTGACACCAAAATATCGGCAAGTGGTTCAAAATCTAAAGTATGCCTAACAATTATTCACAGTTTCGATAAGATGATCTAAATTTTCGCCCTCTGAATGTGTTTAGAATCGATATGAAAACAACCTGTTTCCCGGACTGTATTTTAACCCTAATTTTATGTCGTTCATCGATATTTTCTAAGTTGCGCAAGTCAAAAACGGGCGAATAGTTCGTTCAAAAACTAATCAGCATCTTGATAAATATCTTTGTTTATTCATTATAGGTATGATACCTTAATACTTACACCTTTTTTAAGACTATGAAATTAGCTATGTACCCTTGCAGAACTAAATTTCTATTAAGAGTGCTAATAGGCCGCTCAAAAGAACCCGTTTAAAACATGAAGACTTCGTTTCTAAAATACTTACTTCTAACCGCAGCCCTTGTGAGTTTCAGCTTGTTGACGGCGCAGGGGGTGTCAGGAAGTGTTTCTGATGTCAATGGTCCGCTACCCCGGGTTAGTGTTTTAGAAAAAGGAACTACCAACGGTACACAGACAGATTTTGATGGTAATTATACCTTAGATGATGTAGCGAAGGAGGCCACGTTAGTATTTAGGTACGTCGGGTATCTTTCTGTTGAGGTGCCTGTGAATGGCAGATCATCCATAAGCGTTACTCTCCAAGAAGATCCCGAAGCATTGGAAGGGATCGTACCTATTGGTTACGGTACCATACAAGCAAAAGATGCAACGGGAGCTATATCAACTGTTGCAGCGGAAGATTTCAACCTTGGTGTCATTGCTTCCCCTGAACAATTGATCCAGGGTAAGGCTGCCGGTGTAAACATACAGCAGACCAGTGGCGAACCCGGAGCGGGGATTATCATCAACATTCGCGGAGCCAATTCCATCCGGTCAAATAACAATCCACTAATAGTAGTTGATGGAATTCCGTTATGGGGAGAAAACACGGCACCTGCAGGCAATACGGGTGCTGGTGAAACTACCGCAAGAAACCCTCTGAACTTCTTAAACCCGAACGATATTGAGAGCATCTCTATCCTCAAAGATGCTTCCTCAACTGCCATCTACGGTACGCGGGGAGCAAATGGAGTTGTGATCATTACTACCAAAAGCGGTAAGGGTGCCTCAGGAGAAGTATTCGAATTTTCCTCAACCCTCAGTTTGGCCAATCCGTCTAAAAAGTATGATCTGCTTAACGGGTCAGACTTTCTCGATGCTGTAGAGCAATATGGGGGAGATAGGACTGCTGTTGATTTCGGAGCCGATACAGATTGGCAGGATTACCTTACACGTACAGCGGTTTCTCAAGATCAAAACTTTTCTTATGCCAATAACTACGGAAAAGGAAATGTACGTGCTTCTATTGGGTACACTACTCAAAATGGGATTGTAGAGAAAACTGACCTGGAACGAATTACGGGTCGATTAAACTGGAAACATAGATTCCTGGATGATAAATTATTGGTGAGTATACAAACTACGGTTTCCAGGGTAAATGATGAAACCGCTCCATTGTCGGGCGATGCCGGATTTCGGGGGGACATCCTTGGTGCTGCTTATTCTGCAAACCCAACCTGGCCAACTGATCCAGATTTTAATGATGGCAACTTTAGCTTAAATCCAGCAAACTGGCTGGAATACTCACAGATTAGAACTACGACCAATAGAGCATTATTAAATGGCACACTGGAATATAAGCTTACTCCTGAATTGACAGCAAAGGTCAATCTAGGGTATGACAAGTCGGAAGGAGAAAATAGTTCTGTAATTTCGGGAAGTGTTCAGAACTTTAACGGGATTGAAAATGTCGGCTTTGGCACTTACAATGTTTTGGTAAGGGAAAGTAAGCTTCTGGAAGCTACCCTGAACTGGAAAAAGGATTTTGACAATTCCAGTATTGATTTTCTTGTTGGGTATTCCTTCCAGGATTTCCGAACAAGTGGATTTAACTCTCAGGGACGAGGATTTGCAACCACAGATCTGAACAGCATGGCTCGCGACCTTAAAAACACGGTGAACGGTGCTTCTGCTTCTATTGATGGCTCTTACCAACAGTTTTATTTCGGTGCAAATACCAGCGGATTGCTAGTAAATCGTTTGTTGCCGGCGGTTGTTGCCGGGGACCTGGTACCTTTTGCCTTTGAACGTAATGTTCAGGGTATGACCGCAGATACTTTTGATAACACGGATGAGTTACAATCCTATTTTGCCAGGATAAATTACGCATTGGCCAACAAGTTTTTGTTTACAGGTACCATCAGGGCAGACGGGTCTTCC
>JABDRK010000361.1 GCA_013041785.1 Eudoraea sp. | reverse complement strand
ATGAGATAATCATTGTTTGCTCCTCCACCGGTAACTAAAAGCGTATTGTTATCCGGATTTAAATGCGTTCTTACCTGGGCTGCAACCTGATCGGTAATATGATGAACCGACGTACATAAAAGATTGTTGATGGAATCCCGGCATTTTTCCACCAGAGGAACAAGGGCTTTGAGGAACCATTCGTAGCCCGTGGATTTTGGAAAAGGCTTTTTGTAATAGGGGAGTTGGTTAAGTGCCTCCAATAAAGACTTGTTTATTGTTCCGGCTGCAGCATGGGTACCCCCTTCGTCATACAACATCCCTGCCTTATTCGCAATATGGTTGAGCAGCATATTGGCTATCCCGATATCATAGGCAATCCGCTTTCCCTGGTGCTGAAATGAGATATTGCTGATACCTCCAAGGTTGAGGCAAAAGGTATATTGCCCAAATAGCAACTGGTCCCCAATAGGTACCAGGGGGGCCCCCTGTCCGCCCAATGCGACATCATTGGTGCGAAAATCACACACCGTTTGGATTCCTGAGGTATTGGCAAGGTGTTGCCCGCTCCCCAACTGCATGGTTAAGCCCAGATCCGGGCGGTGGTGGGTGGTATGTCCATGGCTGGCTATGAGGTCTGCTTCCAGATTATATGAATTGACAAATGCCTTTACCTGCCTGCCCAGCCAATTTCCGTATTCATGGTGCAGTTGTATGTGATCAAGGGTAGAAAGGGATATGGCATTGCGCAAAGCCTCGATACGTTCTTCCTGATAAGGGACGTGATGGGTTTGCTTAATATCAAACCGCCATCCCGATTCCTTCTCATAGAAGTGGCAGTAGGCGATATCCAGTCCGTCCAAAGACGTGCCAGACATTAACGCTATGACCTTATATATCTTCATACGCTCATTTACCCAGTTGAACGGGTAGTCTGCCAGAAATTTTACACCTGCCCAGAAAATGATCAGCGGCAACGGCCTGAAATTCGTCAAAATCCTGATAGGCGATAACTACCGAATGTTCCGTGTTGAGGTTTAACAAATTTAAAAAATACGGATTCCCGAAAAGGTATACCGTCACATTTTGTCGATTCAGAATATCATGCATCAATGCTAACGTAGTATCCGAAAATCCATAGGAACCCGCGGGTTTAACAGATGGAGGAAAAATAGCCAATAAAATGGGCGTTTCTGGCCTCACTATCTCGTGGCTAATTGAAGCCTGCTCAGGAACTAAACGGATTTCACGAATTGATATGGACGGCTTGATCTTTTCAAAGAACAGTTTCTTTCCTTCGGAACCAATTTGAATCCCAGCCCAGTTGCTGGTATCGGACACCCTTGATTGCTGTGTGCCACCGAACTGCGTCAGGCTTTTTCTAGCTATTTCCAGGTTCAGGGGACGCGGATCGCTCAGCGATTTATTCTTGCCTGAACTTTCAAAACAAGAAGATTTAAGCTGCCAAATCCTGTTAAAACTCGCTTCTATGTCCTTAATATTCCCTTCATCTATAATCTTTTGAATGCCTTCCTTCGGGTTTTCTGAAAAACAGAGTATATCAATCCCTGAACAAAACGCCCGGAATTCCAGTTCACCCTTCACAGGATAATGCTTGGAAACAGCATGCATATTCAGGGCGTCGGAGACCACAACCCCCTGAAAACCCATTTCTTTCCGTAAGGTACCTTTGATCATTTTTTCGGACAAGGTCGTGGGCGTGGTGTAATCACCGGTAAGGCTGGGAACGGCCAGATGACCAATCATTACGGAGTCAACTCCGGCCTCAATCAATTCGCTGAAAGGAAACAGTTCATTGTCGATTAATTCCGACCGGGATTTATCAATTACGGGCAGGCCCAAATGCGAATCTGTAGCCGTATCTCCATGCCCGGGAAAGTGTTTGGCACTGCATAGGATACCCTGGCTTTTCAATCCTCTGGCAAAGGCCACGGCATTTTCAGCCACCTGTTTTTTGTTACTGCCAAATGAACGGTACCCAATAACCGGATTGTTGGGATTGTTGTTTATGTCGGCCACAGGAGCAAAATTCCAGTGAATCCCTGCCGCCCTGCAATCGGCTCCAATTTGACGACCAACCTGGTAGACCAAATCAGGAGCCCCCTGTATGGCTCCAAGGGTCAGAGCATAGGGGTATTGGGGGGTGTTTTCGATACGCATGGCAAGGCCCCACTCTGCGTCAATGGCTATCAACAAGGGTATTTTGGCTGCCTGCTGATATCGCGCAATTAATTTCTTTAAGGTTTGGTAGCTTTCTTTATTATATGGGATTTCCTTTTTGCCTTCATAGTTGGTAGCAGCACTTGCCCTGCTGTGAAAGAAACAAATCCCACCAATATGAGCATTTTTGATAAGTGCTTCCAACTGGGTTATCTCTTCTTCACTGTCATTGATAAATGCAGCAGGCATAAAGAATTGCCCAACCTTTTCTTCCAGGCTGAAATCTGATAGTCCTTGCTTTGAGATATCCTTATCACTTTGCATTTTCAGCGCCTTTTTTTCCAAAATCAGGGGGATAATCAATATACCTGAGCAGTATAATGGAAGGGAGTGCGGCCAGGACCACCCAGATAAAAAATCCATCATAACCCAACCATTCCTGTACGTAGCCACTTATTAAACCGGGGAGCATCATGCCGAGCGCCATAAATCCTGTGGCTATTGCATAATGCGATGTTTTGGAAGCACCTTTGGCTATATAAATCAGATAGACCATAAAACCGGCTATGGCAAAGCCATAACCAAACTGCTCTAAGACTACGGTAATGACCACCGCCGCAATATGCGAAGTATTGGTGATTGCCAGGAAGGCATAGAAGGCATTGGGAATATTCAGGGACAGGACCATTGGGAACATCCATTTTTTTAAACCATCTCTGGATATCAAAACACCTCCCAATATACCCCCTACCGTGAGCATTATTACTCCGATGGTTCCGTAAATGGTCCCCACTTCTGCTGTTGTGTATCCCAGGCCACCAACCTCTTTGGCATCCAATAGAAAGGGTGAGGCCATTTTGACGAGCTGGGATTCTCCCAGCCGGAAAAACAGGACAAAAGTAAGCGCCATCCCCATCCCCTTTTTACTGAAAAAGGTGGAAAACACTTCCAGGAAACCCTGGGGTTTTTCAAGCGTTATGGCCGAGGAACTTTCATATCTTGGGGTTACGAAAAAGTTTGCCGCTGTGAGTATAAACATAAGCAAGGCTGCTGTTATCATGGTAACCGACCAGGCTTTGGTATTGTCTCCGTAATAGTTTTCAAGAAAGCCTGCCAGGATAACCAGTAAACCCTGACCGGTTACATTGGCCAGTTTGTAAAACGTGCTCCTGACCCCAACAAAAAATGATTGCTTTTCCTGGGTAAGCCCGATCATGTAGTATCCGTCTGAGGCAATATCATTGGTTGCCGAAGCAAATGCAGCCATCCAAAAACAACCCAGGGTGGTGATAAAAAAGATATTTGTAGGCAAGGTTAGTCCGATGCCCAGGAAAGAAAGGGATACCAACAATTGCATGATAAGGAACCAAGTGCGTTTGGTGCTCAATAAATCCAAAAATGGGCTCCACAATGGTTTTATGACCCAGGGAAGATATAGCCAACTGGTGTATAGACCAATATCCGCATTGCTGATGCCCAGTTTTTTATACATAATGACGGAAACGGTTACCACCATTACATAGGGGAGACCCTGGGTAAAATACAGTACCGGCACCCATGCCCAAGCCCATTTGTTCTTTTTCACCATAGGTGGTTGGTTTAGTTACGTTGCAGTTTCAACGGTTTTGTTTTTTGCCTGTACCGGTCGATAAAAACGATTTCCAGGTATTTTTTTCCTTGCAGGGATTTAACCGGGACGCGGAACTTGCTTAGTTCCCCTAAATATATCCTTTTCCCACGATTTTGATTGATTTTCTTTCTTGCTTGCTCTTTCTGGCGAAAACCGGATATCTCGGCGAATTGGAAACGCAGGGATTCATCTAAAAGGTCAAAATAGAGATAATCCCGGGTTTCCCTCATCTTGATTTTTGGTCTTCTTGGCTGAGTTTTTTCAGGGGCAGGGATTGAAGGTGGAAAAGCCGGGTAGGCGTAGATGTTTTTTCTTATAAAGCGCGCTACATCCCGATTGGTCTTCATCAGGGAACCGGCGCTGAAAAAAATATTTCCCTGTATACTTTTGGTTTTGCGTCCCAGGATCAGCTGTTCTGGAATTTCCTTTTTATTGTCCCAGGCCTTATCCCTGTTATTTCGGATTTTATAAGCTCCATTGCCTATATACAATCGGGTTTGAGGTACAGTAGTAGCCCACCAGGACAGTAGTTTGCGGTGGGAAGCAGGAGCGTAATCCAAACTCCAGTAGAGCTGCGGAGCCAGATAATCAACCCAACCCTGTCGCGACCACTCCAGGGGATCCGCAAACAGATGATCGTAATTTGTTTGTCCAGCCCTGGTGTCAGATCCACTGGGGTCTGTTGAGGCATTCCTCCAAACACCAAAGGGGCTAATTCCAAATTGAACCCAGGGCTTCAGTGCCTTAATGGTTTCATGGGTTTGTTGGATCAGGGAGCTTATATTACTTCTTCTCCAGTCTTCCCGGGTTTGATCTGGTTTTCCATAAGCTGTATAGGTGGTACTATCGTCAAACAACTCCCCCTGGATGCGATACGGATAAAAATAATCGTCAAAATGAATCCCATCGATATCATATTTAGCCACTACTTCGCTGACCACCGCTACGAGATGCTGCTGTACTTCTGGCAGACCGGGGTTGTAGTAGTATTTTTCACCATAGGGGATCATCCATTCCGGGTGTTGCAGGAAATCGTGATCAGGTGCCAGCAGGTCCGTTTGCAGGTCAAATGTAGCACGGTAGGGATTAAGCCAGGCATGGAATTCCATCCCTCGTTTATGCGTTTCTGTTATCATCCACGCAAGGGGGTCTGTATTTAAATCGCCCATATCCCCTTCTTTTCCGGTCAGGTAACGGGACCAGGGGGCTAATTTTGAAGGATAGAACGCATCCCCGGCTGTCCGCACCTGCACCAGGACGGCATTAAACCTCAGTTTCTTGTAGTAATTGAGAATATCAAGAAAATCCTGCTGCTTTTTTTTCCAGGAATCTGCTGGATGTCCGGGCCAGTCAATATTTGCCACCGTAGCTATCCAGACCCCGCGAAATTCTTCAGCAGGATAGGGTACAGGTGTTTTCAGGGCGCCGCATGCCGTGAATATGAGCAAAAGCAGGAGTAAGACGAATCGCCGCATAGGCCGATACTCTTCTTGGTTACAGGTTTAACAGGCTATCATACCTTGTTAGCAATGGGCATTACATAAAGTGATATCTAACAAATCCTTCCATTGCTTCATATTCAGCCATTCCCAGCTCATTGTATTTACAGGCCGTTTCCTTATTTCTTTGTTCGGCGCGTTGCCAGAATTCCCGATCATCATTTCCGGGGAACATGGCACTGTCTTTTTGTGACTGGTGTTTAAATATAGCGTTCTTTTTCCGTTCCATATCCATGGGCCCAACAGGAACAGCCATCTCCATATCAGCAATATCCCATTCCTGCCACGCGCCCCTGTACAGCCAAACATAACAGTCTTTCAACCATTCTGCCCCTTCGGCTACGAGGCGGTCAAGTGCGCTGAAAATGATTTGCAGACACACCCGGTGCGTACCATGGGGGTCGGACAAATCACCTGCGGCAAAAATCTGGTGCGGTTTCACTTCCTGCAACAGCTTATAGGTGATCTCAACATCCGCTTCTGAATGTGGTTTTTTCTTAACGGTCCCTGTTTCATAAAATGGCAGATTTTGGAAGTGGGCATTGGCTTCGTCCACTCCGCAGTAGCGACAGGCGGCCAGGGCTTCGCCTTTTCTGATCAGCCCTTTGAAATGCTGTATTTCCGGGCTATCTACCTCTCCAGGTTTTTTTGAATTCAGAAATGCCCTTACGTCCTGGAACTGCTTTTGCAGGGCTACATTATCCTGTTGCACATCCGTGGCGAAATCCAGGAACCGGATTACCTCATCGTCGAAAACAGCAATGTTTCCGGACGTCTGGTAGGCGACGTGAACCTCATGACCCTGGTCAACGAGTCGCAATAAAGTTCCGCCCATGGAGATAACATCATCATCCGGGTGTGGACTAAAAATAAGCGAGCGTTTGGGGTAAGGGTCCTTTCTTTCTGGCCTCGCACTATCGTCGGCATTGGGTTTTCCACCGGGCCATCCAGTAATTGTACTTTGCAACTGATTAAACACCATAAGGTTAATATGTTCTGCGGATCCGATTTCTGCAATAAGGTTCCCCATTCCGTATTCATTGTAATCCTCGTTGGTTAGTTTCAGTATGGCCTTGCTCAATTTCTCAGAAAGCCAAAGTGTGGCTTTCTTTATTAGTCGTTCATTCCATTTGCATTCGGAAACGAGCCAGGGCGTATTTACCCTTGCCAGGGAAGAGGCAGCCGCATGGTCCAGAATAAAACTACAGTTGTCGTGGTTTTGCAGGAATGTGGCGGGTACGGATTCCCGTATCCTTCCTTCTACTGCATAATGAATCACCTCGGATTTCCCTTCGCCCCAGGCCATGAGGATGATCCTTTTGGCGGCCATGATCGTGCCTACACCCATGGTAATGGCCTTAATCGGGACGTTCTCCAACCCAAAGAAATCACTGGCGGCATCCAGGCGGGTAACCCGATCCAGACGAACCAGTCGCGTTTTGCTGGTAAGGGTGGATCCGGGCTCATTAAAACCGATATGTCCTGTACGACCAATTCCCAGCACCTGTATATCAATTCCTCCGGCTTGTTCTATTTTTTGTTCATAAGCCTTGCAATACTCACGAACATCCTCTTTATCTAAAGTGCCATCAGGGACATGTACATTAGCCGGTTTGATATCGATGTGGTCAAACAAATGTTCCTTCATAAACCGCACATAGCTGTGTATGGAATCGGGTTCCATGGGGTAATACTCATCCAGGTTGAAGGTGATTACATTCTTAAAACTCAAGCCTTCTTCTTTATGGAATTTTACCAGGAAGTCGTATACCTTGGTTGGAGTAGAACCTGTAGCCAGGCCCAAAACAGCGTGTTTGCCCTGCCTTTGTCGTTGCCGGATAAGTTCTGCAATTTCATTGGCTACGTAAAACGAGGCATCCTCAGAATTGTCGTGAATGTGGGTTTCAATTTTCTCAAATTTCCGGGACTCTTCATCCTTCGGGAATTCATAGGTGTTTTCTTTTGTCAGGACTTCAGCCATGTTTTATAAATTTAATTTCAGGGCAAAAGTAATAATAAATTCTATATTTTGCTGTTTTTGAATTTAAAACTTGCAAATTAATGCAAGTATTACGAAATTGCGGACTCAACTATTGAATATAACGGCAATGTTTGCAATTGTGCATTTTTACGGAAAATTCATATTAGACAGGATAATATGCTAAAGGAAGAACGACAACAGCTGATCATGAATGAGGTGGATCTCCACAACCGTATCTTATTGACCGATATAGCGGAGAAGCTTGAAGTGTCTGTAGATACTATCAGAAGGGATGTCAAGGAATTGGATTCAGAAAACATGCTGAAAAAAGTGCATGGAGGCGCTGTTTCGCTTGGATTTACCGGATTGGCCACCCTAAACAACAGGGTCTATGCACAGCCCCAAAAAAAGGCGATAGCCGAAAAGGCGCTCCAGCTACTCAAGCCAAACGGCGTGGTGTTTATTGACGGCGGTACTACTTGTATCGAATTGGCCAAGGCCATACCAGACAGCTTACAGTTTACTTGTTTTACGTTTAGTCTGCCTGTTGCGGTTTTATTGTTGTCCAAACCCAATATCCGTGTGATCTTTTTAGGTGGGGAACTCTCCAAAGAAGCACAGATTTCCATTGGGTCCGGCGTGATTCACCAGCTCTCCGAGGTCCGTTTCGACTATAGTTTTATAGGAACCGGATATGTAGACTCACTGCATGGATTGACTGATTTCGACTGGGACATTGTACAAGTTAAAAAAGCCGTCATTCAGGCGTCTAAAAAAACGGTACTTTTGTGTATCTCAGAAAAACTGAATTCGCAACATCGGTACAAAACCTGCAATATTAATGCAATCAATACCATGATTACCGAACTCAATCCCGAAAACAATCTGCTAAATCTTTTCCGTAACCAGGACATCCGTTTACTGTAATATGACCCAATTCAAGAAGATTACTGAATTACCATCCTTATACGACCATCTGGAGCAACTGGACACCCAGACCTTACTGCAGTACATCAACCAGGAAGATCAGAAAGTACCCCAGGCGGTGGCCCAGGTGATCCCACAAATCACCAAACTGGTCGATTTGCTGGAAGAACGCTTTTATCAGGGCGGCAGATTGTTTTATATAGGAGCCGGTACCAGTGGGCGTTTGGGTATTCTGGATGCGTCTGAAATTCCCCCGACCTTTGGTATGCCGCACGAGCGGGTTATTGGGCTAATTGCCGGAGGTGATGGCGCTATTCGAAAAGCAGTAGAGTACGCGGAGGACAACAAGGATCAGGCCTGGCTAGACCTGGAAGCCTATGATATCAATACCCTGGATACGGTGGTGGGTATTGCCGCCTCTGGAACTACTCCTTATGTTCTGGGAGGTGTTGAAACAGCCCGTAAACAGGGACTATTGACTGCCGGGATAACCAATAACCCCGGTTCCCCGTTGGCATTGGCTGCTGAAATACCCATTGAAATCACGGTAGGTCCTGAATTTGTTACCGGTAGCACGCGAATGAAAAGTGGTACCTCCCAAAAACTTGCGCTCAATATGATTACTACGTCCTTGATGATCCGTATAGGCCGGGTTAAAGGGAACAAAATGGTGAATATGCAACTGAGCAACAATAAGCTTGTAGACCGCGGGACGCGCTATCTGATGGAAGGCCTGCACCTCGATTATGAACAGGCTCAGGAGGTACTAAAAAAGTATGGATCTGTAAAAAAAGCCCTGGATGCACTGAAAAAAGATTAACGGGGCCCTATTTCAGACACTTCCTGGGGTGTTACGGGTTTATCTTGCTGGTTTCCCCATGAATTCATTACAAAATTCAATACATCTGCGATTTCTTCATCTTCAAGGCCCATAGGCATCATGGTATTGTTGTAGACCACACCATTTACTGTCATTTCCCCACGTTGCCCGTATTTCACACCACGTATACTGGATTCCCGGTTTTTTGCCAGATAATCAGATTTAGCCAGGGGCGGAAAAGTATTCAGGACGCCTTCACCGTTTTCAAGGTGGCAGGTCACGCAGAAATCAGCGTAAATTTCCTTTCCCCTTTCCATGCTTTCGGCCAGTTCCTTGTCCTGAAACAGGGTGTTTGCCAGTAAGGCAATCAAAATCAAATACCCAAGAATAAAATATTTCATCTAGCAGGATTATTTAGGATGATTTCTTAGAGGATCAGGAATTTGGCACAAG
>JABDRK010000333.1 GCA_013041785.1 Eudoraea sp. | reverse complement strand
GTTTTTCGTTCGGTACAAAGTGAAAGGAATGCTTCCCGTTCAATGTCGGGCAGGTATTGTTCACTAACATAGGAGGCTTCTGAGAGGTCTCCCCCGGCCATGACATACGCCAGTTTGTTTGCAATTTTCTTATCGTGTTCGGAGATATAGTGGGCTGCTTCCATGGAATCCGTCCCTACAAGGAACATACCGAGTGCTTGTTTTCCAAGTACTTTAACGTCCTTTCTCTTTATGGGCTGTGTGTAACCTGCCTCAGCCATGATCCTGGCATAAGCCTTGGCTGTGGCTATCTGCCGGTCTTTGTTCACCACCACAACGTCCTTTCCTTTTTGAAGGATACCCAGGTCAAAGGCTTCATAGGCTGACGTAGATACCTTGGCCATTCCAATGGTCAGGAAGTATTCCTGCAGGATATTTAATTCCACATCGTTTTTTCGGAAGGTATCGGAAGCACGAAGGGCCATTTCCTTGGAGCCCCCTCCTCCAGGGATAACACCAACCCCGAACTCAACCAGGCCAATATAGGTCTCTGCTGCAGCAACTACCTTATCTGCATGCAGCGATAACTCACATCCGCCGCCCAGGCACATCCCATGGGGAGCGGCTACGGTAGGAATCGCGGAATAGCGCATGCGCATCATGGTGTCCTGGAACATCTTTATGGCCATGTTTAGTTCATCGTATTCCTGTTCCACGGCCATCATAAATATCATGGCGATATTGGCTCCCACGGAAAAATTAGCTGCCTGGTTACCAATCACAAGTCCCTGGAAGTCTTTTTCTGCCAGGTCAATGGCCTTATTCAATCCGGCGATGACATCACCGCCAATGGTATTCATTTTGGATTGGAACTCACAATTCAGGATACCATCTCCAAGATCCTCGACAACTACTCCACTATTTTTAAAGACTTCATTTGATTTCCGGATGTTGTCCAGGATAATAAAGGCATCCTGTCCGGGTTTTTTAGCCTGCTTTTTGGCAGGAATATCGTAATAATAGGTAGCGCCGTCCTGTACAGTATAGAAAGAGCTTATCCCGGCTGCCTGCATTTCTTCCACCCAGCTAGCCGGTTGCTGCCCGGCTTCCTGTATGAGTTGCAATCCTTTTTCAAGGCCGATGGCATCCCAGATCTGGAAAGGGCCATGTTCCCAGCCAAAACCAGCCTTCATGGCATCATCTATCTTAAAGAGTTCGTCCGTGATTTCAGGGATACGATGCGTTACATAAGCAAAAAGCGCCCCAAAGCTCTTCCTGTAGAATTCCCCTGCCTTATCCTTTCCCTTAATCAATACCGGGAAGCGGTCAATAACGGCATCTATAGGCTTGGTGAGTTCCAGGGTGCCAAAATTGGCACGCTTTTTTGCGCGGTATTCCAGGCTTTCCAAATCGAGGGTGAGGATCTCGCTTTTGCCTTTGTCGTTCTTTATCTTTTTGTAAAACCCCTGTCCTGTTTTACTACCCAGCCATTGCTTATCTGACATGGTTTTTATAAACTCCGGGAGTTGAAAGAGGGCATGCCGTTCGTCATCCGGGCAATTTTCACCAATCCCGTTGGCTACATGGACCAGTGTGTCCAGCCCAACAACATCAACTGTCCTGAAGGTAGCTGATTTCGGACGTCCGATAACAGGACCAGTAAGCTTGTCTACTTCTTCTACCGTAAGTCCCATTTCCTTAACGGCATGAAAAAGGCTCATGATGCTAAAAATCCCGATGCGGTTCCCGATAAACGCAGGGGTGTCCTTGGCGACTACAGAGGTTTTGCCCAGGAACTGCTCGCCATAGCTGTTCAGGAAGGCGAGTACTTCCGGGTCGGTTTTTGGTCCCGGGATAATTTCGAAGAGTTTCAGGTACCTGGGGGGATTGAAAAAATGCGTTCCGCAGAAGTGCTTCTGGAAATCATCACTTCTTCCCTCGCTCATAAAAGCAATGGGTATCCCTGAGGTATTGGAGGTTATCAAGGTCCCCGGGGTTCGGTATTTTTCAACCTGCTCAAATACTTTTTTCTTGATATCTAGTCGTTCCACGACCACCTCGATAATCCAGTCGACCCCTGATATCTTGGAAATATCGTCTTCCAGGTTACCGGTCTTGATGCGACTGGCAAATTTTGTATGATAAATAGGAGCGGGTTTAGACTTAAGTGATTTGGCAAGTGCATCATTGACGAGGCGGTTGCGCACTGCCTTGTCTTCAAGGCTTAGCCCTTTCTTAATCTCTTTTTCGTTAAGTTCCCTGGGTACGATATCCAGAAGGAGTACTTCCACGCCGATATTGGCAAAGTGGCAGGCAATACCACTTCCCATAATTCCGGAGCCGATTACAGCTACTTTCTTGATGTGTTTTTTCATATTCAGTCTTGGGTTCACTCAGTTTTTAGGGGTGTCCTGCAGGTATATTTTCTTTTCTGTTATCAGTTGGTTTATAGTTACCACAACGTCAAAAAAATGGTCTAATTTTTCCTGACTTACACGCGATTTAACCGCATCATTGAATTGAAGTACCACCGCCTTGGAATCTTCACGCTTTTCCAGGCCAAAGGGGGTGAGGTGAATGAGTACTCCCCTGCCATCTTTAGGATTGGGCCTGCGCTCAATAAGACCTTTTTCCTCCATGCTTTTTAGTATGCGCGATAAACTCGTGGCTTCCATCCCCATTTTAGGCCCCAGGGAGGTAGAGGGTGTGCCGGTCTTTGGGTCAATGCTTAACAGTGTAAACCCAACTGCCATAGTAGCCCCGAATTTCTTGGCTTCTTCATTATACATACGGGCTACGGCCTGCCATGTGGCTCTTAGGGCGTAATCAATGGTGATGTCCTTCATGGAAAACAATTCTGTTCCCAAAGATACAAAAATTTATTATGCATGCATAATAAATTTGTTTAAAGTTCATCACATTATAAAAGTGCTGGTTAGTGGCCGTAAATATCGTTGTAGAGGTGCAGATATTTTTCCCTGATGATCTTTCGGCGAAGCTTCATAGTAGGGGTAAGATGGCCGTCATCAACTGTCCAGACGTCGGGAGTAAGGCGGAATTGTTTGACCTTTTCCCACTTGGCAAAACTTTCATTGGCTTCGTCTACTTCCTTTTGAAAACGGTCTAAAACTCTCTTATTCAGTACAATATCTGAATTTTCTCCCAGGGTGATGTTATGGCGGTTTGCCCATTCATACAGGAATTCGTAATTCGGTTGTATCAGGGCTGCCGGCATTTTTTCGCCTTCGCCCACAACCATGATCTGTTCTATAAAACGCGATTGTTTAAAACGGTTTTCCAGGAGCTGGGGAGCTACGTATTTCCCCCCTGAAGTCTTAAACATTTCCTTCTTACGGTCTGTAATCCGCAAAAAGCCTTCTGCATCGATTTCTCCGATATCTCCTGTATGGAAATAGCCATCCTTGATTACTTCTGCTGTTTTTTCCGGATCCTTGTAATAGCCCATCATAACATTAGGGCCTTTGCAGAGAATTTCCCCGTCATCGGCAATTTTCACCTCCACATCATCAATGATGCGGCCTACGGAACCAATTTTCCAACCGGCATTCCGCTGGTCGTTCACGGAGATCACCGGGGAGGTTTCGGTAAGACCATATCCCTCCATAACCGGGATGCCAGCTGCGCCAAAAATACGTGCCAGCCGAGGTTGCAGTGCCGCACTACCCGAGACCATGGTTTCCAGGTTTCCTCCAAGCCCTTCTTTCCATTTGCTAAAAATCAGTTTTCTGGCAATGCCCAGTTTTTTCTCATACCACCAGCCATTGGCCTGATAGGGCTCAAATTTCAATCCCAGATCCACAGCCCAAAAGAACAACTGTTTTTTAATGCCCTTAAGTTCAGCCCCTTTGGTAATAATCTTGTCGTAAACCTTCTCCAGTAATCGGGGAACTACGGTCATGACATTCGGTTTTACCTCCTTGAGGTTATCACTGATTTTATCCAGGCCCTCTGCAAAGTATACCGTGATACCACAATAGATATACAGGTAGAGTATAATGCGTTCAAAGATGTGACAGATGGGTAAAAAGCTAAGTGCACTGGCTCCTTGCTCAAAGGGAACACGCTTCTCACTTGCCAGGGTATTGGACACAATATTCCAGTGGGAAAGCATGACCCCTTTAGGTCTCCCTGTAGTTCCTGAGGTGTAAATCAAGGTGGCCAGGTCCTCCGGTTTTACAGCATCCTTGCGGGCTTCTACCTCCGCCTGGTTGCTCTTGTCTGAACCCAGGGTAAGCAGTTCACTCCAGTGTTTACAACCGGGAAGTTCATCGAAGGAATAGACTTCAAGCAATGAAGACACCTGATCCTGGATTGCTTTTACCTTTTCCAAAACCTCCTCACAGGAAACAAATACATATTTGGATTCTGAATGATTCAGGATATAGGCATAATCTTCTACTGAGATGGTGGGATATATCGGCACGTTTTGCGCACCTATCTGCAGAACCCCGATGTCCATGATGTTCCATTCGGTGCGATTGGTCATGGAGATCACGGCTATTTTGTCATCTGGTTTTACACCCATGCGCAGCAGCGCCCGGCTCACGGCATTTGCTTTGTCTACAAACTCCTGACTGGAAGTGGCTACCCACTCGCCTTTGTATTTGGTGATCAGGGCTTTTTCAAGATTGTAGTTTTCAAGTTGAAAATAAGCGAAATCAAATAAACGGGTGATATGCTGCATACTAAGTTTCTGAACGATTACTGCAAAATAGGAAAAGCCGACCGGAAATTAAAATTTGGTGAAAAGCTAAATACATAGGAATCCAGCGATTGAGGTCACGTCTAAGTTTATTTTCTGCAGACGCCGGCCTTTTGCCTTAGGAGCCCGATGGGTTTTCAACAGGATTTAATTGCGGATTAAGCCGGTAATATCGGCTTTTAAAATTAGATAGGTGTTGCTCCCAGTTTGTGTGATTCTGCAACTCCTCCGCCAGCTTAGGATCCATACTCCAGTTTTTAATAAAATAATCCCCATTGGGAAACAAGGTTACAGACCAACCGTTTTTGTTATTGCTGTTATTATAAAATAAGCGTCTCAACATCTTTAGATGATCCTTGTACCAAATCAGGTCCTTATATTGCTCCGGATGTCCGGTGTTAAAATTGTAAAAGTGATATAACTTCCCCTTGTATTTCTTCCTGTATGTTGAATTACAGCGTTTATGCCCTTTTATAAAGGTGTTGTAGGAGATCAAATGCTTGTGCGTACCGTCTTTATTCCAGACTATTTCATCTCTTCTGGGAAAGCTTTCTTTTGCTTTGAGTGTATCCTGATAATGAATAACCATGTTCTGGGTAGTGTCAACATTATTTCGTCTGGTAAGCAAGCTAAATAACTGATGTCTGGATAAAGGATCCAACTTTCCCAGAAAATATTTTACATACAGACGCTTGTACAGTACGGTATCCAGGTCGTATTCATAGGCATAATAGAGATCTGATTTTAATTTTTTCTTGAATTCCTTTTTGCTAATTACCGCCAGACCTTCGTCAATATACTGCACTTGGCTCGCCCTTTTCTGGCCGGACAAGTAAAACTGAATCAGCATTAATAAGAATACAAGACAGGTCCTAAGCATGCCCAAAATTTACTAATAATTTGGAATCCAATTGGTCTACACTTAATGTCTTTTCACCGTACGGGTGGGCTACTC
>JABDRK010000304.1 GCA_013041785.1 Eudoraea sp. | reverse complement strand
GCCATGTATTTTTCGTGTATCTTCACCTGGCAAAAATAGGATATTCAGGATGAATGCCACCAGTTTGATAATCAGGGAGATCAGACCTTCGGACAATGCAGCTATTGCCCGTATCATCAGGCGGGTGTTAGAGGATTTCGGGGTGCCAAAAACAGGCAGTAGCTATGCCGATCCCTTATTGGATGACCTTCATACATATTACAACAAAGACAGGGCGGTGTATTTTATTATCGAGTATGAAGGAACTCCCGTTGGTGGGGCAGGAATAACCCCGTTGGAAAACTACACTGGCAATGTATGCGAATTGCAAAAAATGTATTTTGAGCCCTCGGTCAGGGGCAAAGGTTATGGGGCCAGGCTCCTGCAAAAATGCCTGGAAAGTGCTGTTGATTTCGGATACGAGGCCTGTTATTTAGAAACAATGCCCTACATGAAAGCCGCACAGACACTCTACCAAAGATTTGGGTTTGAATATCTGGATGGAAGCATGGGGGATACCGGTCATACCGTGTGTCCAGTCTGGATGCTTAAGAAATTATAAGCCATGTTATTACGCGAAATACGGAACATTTATCAGCAGGAATTGGCCCCTTTTTATCCCAAATCTGAAATAGACAGTATTCTGGATATATTGTTGGAGTACTACCTGGATATTGGCCGGTTTGTTCTCGCGCTTCAACCGGACTACAACCTGAAGAAAGAGGAGGAACAACCACTTTTTGAGGCATTGACAAGACTACAGCAGGAGGAGCCTGTACAGTATATCACAGAGGAGGCCCATTTTTTTGGGATGGATTTTCGGGTGAGTCCTAAAGTGTTGATCCCCAGGCCGGAGACCGAAGATTTGATCCGCTGGATTCTTGAAACGATTGGTGATCATTCCCAAGCGCTGAACATCCTTGATGTGGGCACCGGTAGCGGCAACATTGCCATCAGCCTGGCCAAACATCTGCCGAATGCAAAAATCTATGCCCTGGATATCTCCCCTGAAGCTCTGGAAATAGCACAAAACAATGCTCTGGCTAATAAGGTAGAGGTGCTCTTCATTCAGGCAGATATCAGAACAACAGAGCGCCTGCAACCAAAGTTTGATCTGATTGTATCCAATCCGCCCTATGTGCGCCTTTCCGAAAGGAAGGAGATGCGTGGCAATGTAAAGCATTATGAGCCCTCCCAGGCCCTGTTCGTACCAGACGATGCACCCCTGCTTTTCTATGAAATCCTAACGAAATATGGCAAGGCCAATTTTCAGGCAGGGGGGATGCTATTCCTGGAAATAAATCAATATTTAGGTAAGGAGGTGCTCGAGCTGCTCCGACAGCAAGGATACCAAAAGGTAGAACTTAAAAAGGACCTCTTCGGACGAGACCGTATGGTTAAAGGTGTATTTATCGGTGAAAAACTTTGAAATGTTTGCAGGAGGCTCTAATATTGAATTACCCTGCTATAATTATCGGGATATTTAACATTTAGAATGAGCGTTAAAACATCAATAGAAGCGTTGCGGGAAGAGCTCCATGATCACAATTATCGGTATTATATATTAGATAAGCCTGTGATTAGTGATTATGAGTTCGACATGAAACTCAAGGAGCTGCAGGCGCTGGAAGCTCAATATCCCGAGTATTACGATCCCAATTCACCGACCCTCAGGGTAGGGGGAGAGGTTACGAAAAACTTTGAGACGGTAGTCCATCAATTCCGCATGTTTTCACTGGATAATTCGTACTCCAGGCAGGAATTGCTGGACTGGGAGAAACGCATACAGCGTATCCTTGGAGATGTGGATATCGAATTTACCTGTGAACTGAAATACGACGGGGCATCCATAAGCCTTACCTACGAAAATGGGGAATTAAAACGGGCAGTCACACGCGGGGATGGTTTCCAGGGAGACGATGTCACGACAAATATCAAAACGATACGGTCCATCCCACTTAAACTCAAAGGGGATTATCCGCTACAATTCGATATTCGGGGTGAGATCATATTGCCCATTTCGGGATTTGAGCAAATGAACCGTGAGCGCGTTGCTGCAGGCGAAGATCCGTATATGAACCCTCGGAATACTGCTTCAGGAAGCCTGAAACTGCAGGATAGTGCAATTGTTGCCGAACGCCCTTTGGATTGCCTGTTATATGGCCTGGCCGGACAGAATCTTGGGATTTACACCCAATTCGAAATGCTGGAGAAATCCCGGGAATGGGGATTTAAAGTCCCGCATACTGCTGAACTCTGCAAGACTACTGAAGAAGTCATGGATTTTGTAGACCGCTGGGAACAGAAAAGGCATGATCTGCCCTATGAGACTGATGGTGTAGTGATCAAGGTGAATAACCTGCAACAGCAGGAGGAACTGGGCTATACCTCCAAATCACCCCGGTGGGCACTGGCCTATAAATTCCAGGCCGAACAGGCCGTGACCGTGCTGAATAAAATCACCTATCAGGTTGGGCGTACCGGCGCCATTACGCCAGTTGCGAATCTGGAACCTGTATTGCTGGCTGGTACTACAGTAAAACGGGCCTCCCTGCATAATGCAGATCAGATTGCTAAACTTGATATTCGTGAGGGAGATACGGTTTATGTGGAAAAGGGAGGGGAGATTATTCCGAAGATCGTAGGAGTGGCCCTTGATAAAAGGAAACCGGATTCCGAGCCTACGGTATATATCACCCATTGTCCCGAATGCGGCACCCAATTGGTGCGAAAGCCAGGGGAAGCGCAGCATTTTTGCCCTAATGATACCGGTTGCCCGACGCAGATTACCGGCCGGATTCAGCATTTTATTTCCAGAAAAGCCATGGATATTGAAGGATTGGGTGCGGAAACGGTGGAACTGCTGTTTCAGGCGGGACTGATTGAGAACTATGCCGATCTATATATCCTTACCAAAGAACAGGTTTTACCCCTGGAACGCATGGCAGAGAAATCAGCTGATAATTTAATACATGGCATTGCTGCCTCTGTCAAGATCCCATTTGAACGCGTCCTTTTTGCGCTGGGAATTCGATATGTAGGCGAAACCGTGGCGAAAAAATTGGCACGGACCTATAAGAATATCACGGCATTAATGGAAGCAACGGAAACTGAACTAACCCAGGTTGATGAGATTGGCGAACGTATTGCCCAGAGTGTGGTGAGTTTCTTTGAAAATGATACCAACCGTGAATTGGTTGAGCGGTTGAGGTCCTATGGCTTACAGATGTCGCTGACGGAGGATCAGCTGTCCAATCAGTCGGATACTCTTAAGGGGCAACGCTTTGTGGTTTCCGGGGTTTTTGAAAAGGTTTCCCGTACCGAACTCAAGAAGCTCATCGAGGACAATGGAGGCAAAGTGGCGTCTTCTATTTCCTCAAAAACGGATTACGTGGTAGCAGGAGCTAATATGGGCCCAAGTAAAAAAACCAAGGCGGAGGGCCTGGGGGTTCCTATCATTTCAGAAGACGATTTCCTGGGAATGGTAGCGCAAATGGATTAGTATTTTTTAATCAAATTCTAAGTATGAGTATTCCATCCGATTTTGCGGCTTTTTCTGCGAGTCTGGCTGCCGATATGCCTGATGAGCTTTGGCCGGAAGCCTTAAAAGCATTGTGGTATGATGGTAAGGGAGATTGGAACGGGGCGCACAATATCGCCCAGGATATCCCGAGCACCCATGGCAGTTTGATTCACGCCTACCTGCACAGAAAAGAAGGGGATAAGTGGAATGCCGGGTATTGGTATGGGAGGGCCAATCGAGAATATCCGTCGGTTAGTCTTGAAGCAGAATTTCGGGCACTTGTTACCGAGGTTATTTCAACAACTACAAAATAAGTTAATTGCCCTTTTTGATTTCCTCTTCTACTTCTTTTATCAAAAGATCAATTTCCTCAATTGCTGCCCTGTAAATTACATCCTTTTCCTCCATGACTCTTTGGAGCAATACAAGGATATTTTGAAATTCATAAGAGTACAGGGTTTCAGAAGAAATGGGCTGCTGCCCTGTAAAATTGAAATTAGTGGCTGCCCAGCCCGAAACATGATCCAGGATCACATCCCAATGGATGTTTTCCATACGGTTCATATACTGATAGCGCCATTCAATCCTCCGAATTCCCTTAATAATGCCCGTGTTTTCCAGGAGCTTTATATCCCCGCTATTGACCAGGGTTTCATAGATGTTGCCATTTTGATCAAAATCGGAATATTCAAACAATCCGGGAACTGTTGCGATTAGGGTGTCCTGTTGAGTTCGATCACCTTTGGTACTGACTTCGAGGGCATATTTAAAAATATCCAGGTACAGGCCATTGTGCTCAAGCTGACCATTGATCACATAACGCTGTTGTTCAAGGTCCCCTTTTAGGTTGTTGTAATATTTCAGTTCTTCAATCCTGTTCAGACGCTTGTCATTCCATTTGTCTACCTGGAAGGCCAGCAAGATACCTATCATAACCAACAGGATTTCCCCAATTGCATACAGCATGTACCTGCTAAATCTCCCTTCGTGCAGTAACTTATGCCTTAGGTTTCTGAATAGTTTCATGCTGAACAAGTTAACCTTGGGTCAAACTAGTTTAATATCCTGAGGAATCAGTTCATTTTTAATACGATCCTATACCGGGCTTTCCCTGCCTCCAGGTGGGCCATGGCCTCGTTCACCTTATCTAAGGGAAACTCCTCAACAATTGGATAGATGTCATGCCGGACACAGAAATCGATCATGGTAGCCGTAAGTGCCGGACTTCCCAATGGACTACCGGCGACAGATTTTTCACCCATGATC
>JABDRK010000285.1 GCA_013041785.1 Eudoraea sp. | reverse complement strand
CTATACGAGGAATAGCCAAATTCTTCCAGGAGCACCTCCTTGTTCCCCCCAGCTTTTTTTAGTTTGTTATACTCCTCTTGAAATTTTTCCGGAGCCTGATAATAGTGAAAGGAGACGAAATCCACTTCCTCATACAACAATTCGGCATCCTGAGGATTACTCCAGCCTATGGTTACCGGATGCAAGGAATCCCGGGATTTCACCTGATTAATCATTTCCCTGAGCCAGTCCTGCACACGATCTTTACCTCGACTTTCAAAATCAAGGTCGGGTTCATTTTTAATATCCCAGGCCAGCAATGCGGGATGACCTTTAATGGCTTGAACCATGGCTTCGGCATGGCGGTGGGTAAGCGTCCAGTCCGGAAGGCTATAGTCGCCATAGAAATCAAATAAGGTTACTATTACTTTTAGTTGGTGTGCATCGGCCAGGTTGAGAAAGGATACCAGCCGCTCCATTTTTTCCGTCGCAACCGACGCTTTGCCAAAATCGGGATAAGGGACAAAAATTCTCAGCGTGTTAAGTCCATTTTCTTTTATGATCATCAAATCCTGCTCAATTTCTGTAGAATCTAATTCCGTATCAAAAAGGGCCCAGGGCTGGGATTTGGGATAATAATTAATTCCCGAGATGCGATCTTTTCCCTGCCATTCAACATGCGAAGTGGTTTTCGGTTTGGAAGTCCTTTTGTTTTCGAGTGCCACCTGATGTCGTATCCGCCAAAAACCATCTTCCAGCAGCATCACTACCCGGTAGGTGGTGATATCCCGATAACGATGTATCAGCTTTTCATGTTGGTAAAGTTCATGAACCCCGGTCACTGCGCTATCCGTGAAGGACACTACTTTACCATCAGCGCTGTAAAAATCCAGATGCAGGTTGTGATTGAGGTTAGTGGTGTTTACCGTAAGGTCCTCCAAACGATTCTGGTTAATCAGGGACTTCATTTTTGTGCGCATGCTCTCGGTGTAGTAGTCATCCAGGCCGTAAGGATCGTTATTCTTCAGGGCAACAGCCCGGACATACCATGCTCTGAGATAGTCCTCCTTAATATCAAGAAGGGTTTGTTGTTCTATGCGCCTCCCTTCATTGTCTGGAGGAGCCCATGAAGTTTTTGGGAGGTATACCTGCTCCAGGGTCACACCCAGATGCAGGATGGAGGAACGGTCTGCCCCGGTATTGAGATAGGAGATCACCGCACCGATTCCCATCAGGATCAGAGCATTGATCCCAATGAAAGAGAGCAGGAGTGCGCTTCTGTAGATGAGTTTATTCCTCTTGGCCATCTTTCACATTTAGGGTGATCCGTTTAAAGATGCCACCAATTTCCAGTTCCATTGTATAGGCACCCGCAGGAAATATGTCTGGTGCCAGAATCATCTGACCTATCCCGTTACGAGTGGAAGTTTCCAGATTATGCACTGTTCCTGCAGGGCTTTTAATTCTCATAGATATCCGCATTCCGTCAGGAATCAACTGGCCCATAAAACTCCGGACAGGTCCCAGGGTGATCATCCTGTTATCTTTTGAAAAAGCCATTTGAAAATCTGCAAAAGCGGCCTTGAACTCAACTTGTAATGAATTGCTTTGCGCAATTCCGGTTATATGCCCATAAATTTCCCAGGTCTGTGGGTTTTCCGGGTGAAGAAATTGTGCTGTGGCTATCCCACCAATGGTTTTTCCCATGCTGTTTAGTTTTCCTCCAGCTGTGTTTTGGGCAACAAAGTTTACCAGAGTGCCATCGCTTATGGGGTTTCCAAATTCATCTTTTATTATGGATGTGCGTAAAGTTAAAAGTTGATGCCCGTCAGCATAGGCATGAAGGCGATCATAACTGATTGCGAAATTTTCTGCATTGGCGGGGAGCACCTGTACCGAAAGTTCTTTCGACTGGCTGTTTTCATACGATGCCGATGCTAACAATATCCCCGCTTTGCGGGAACCATAAAGCTTTTTCCAGACAAGCCCTTTTCTGATCTGTAGGGTATCGGTTTCCTTAAGTGCCCCGAGCTTGTGGGTTATTCTGAGGGAGCTCTCTTCAGCCAGCAGGTTGTCATAAGGATCCGTGGGAAGGGCTACCAACATGGATTCATCCACTCCGCCCGCCCTGATTGATTTAGGGCCCAGGTAGGTTTCGATAAGACTTTGGCGGGCATCGTTTGGTTCAATGACTATGTGACCGGAGGGGAGAGGTTCTTTGGACTGTAACAGGACCCAGGAAACAAACCCGGATTTCTGTGAAAGGAAATCCGGCCAGGCATACTGCCATTCATTTTCCGATTTTTTGCCTTTCAGAACAGTACTGCCCAAAGCATAATTCACCAGTAGGTTTGGTGCTGCTTCTTCCCTGGCCGGAAAAGTCAGAATAATAGCATCACCTGCCTTGTGGGTTTGTTTTATGGCCTTAGCAAGAGTTTGGCTTCCTAAAGGCGGCACTTCTTTTTGTTTGCACCCCAGCAGCAAGATTATAAGCAGTATGAATAGTAGCATCCTCATGATCAGAACGATTTGGCCGTAAAGGGGTTGAGGTCGATTCGCAGATAACGATATCCGGGGCCCGAAAATTCCTGAAGGGATCTGACGGAATCCATTTTTGTCCGGTTGGGCAGGTATTTTGCAGAGATCTCCTGGTTGGGCATGCCATTGATAAAAATGCGTTCCATATCACTATCGAGTACTTCCAGCTCCCTAAGATCTTTCGGGCTATAGGCAAAAGCCTGCTTACGCTGTACCCGTACACCATTGTTCAGGAATTGATGGTCTACCCATATCAGTTCACCAGCCTGATCATAATAAGACACAAGTATTTGTGGAATGGTCACTTCCTGGATACCGCTATTGAAGAGCGTACCTTCCACCTGATCTTCCGCTATCTGTACTTGCTGTAATACCAATCCACGATACAAATCGCGGATAGCTACATTTCCAGAGCACTGCAGGTTAAATTTTACCGGAATATCCTTAAAGGTTAGCGGTGTAAACTCATCAGGATTAAAGGTCTCCGGACTTGTGTCATCGTTGCCAGACCAGGCCACACCTTCAAAATAAATCTTAAACGGAGTGGTTTCTTTGGGCAGGAGTTTGTGTTTCATTTCAAATTTGGCGTTATAACTGGCCAATTCTTCATCCGCCTGGTTGTAAAGGCTGGCTTTAATCACCACATCGGCGGGAACATCATCCAGATTCTGGAGCTCTCCTATAATGGCATATTGGTCCTGGAATTTTACAAGTTTAGCGGTTAGCACTTCCAAAACCGGTTGCTCCAGTACATCTTCATGGTAGGTTTGCTGGGTAGTTATTCTCCGTCTTCCCTGATTGTAAAATTGGGTGGCATTATTGGAAAATAGTTGATTGGGCGGCAAATCATTCTCGGGTAGACTGGGTATCAGATACCATTTCCCGTCACGTTTAACCACCTCATGT
>JABDRK010000327.1 GCA_013041785.1 Eudoraea sp. | reverse complement strand
AGGATGGCAATAATCAGCAGCATCCTCAACTTCAGGTATGGATCACCCTTGCGAGCCCTGTCCTGCATGGCCCGTGAAAACTTTCCTTTAATTCCTCCGGCTGTATTATAGGTAGTTCTGAATTTGTCCAGCTTTCGCTCTATCTTATAGGGATTTCCTTCACCCTTATCGTCATAATAACGGGGCGTGTAGTCAAATTTCCTGTTCTTTCGTAGCCTTGAAAACCTTCCCATAATACAAGAAGCTCAAAGGTACTTAAAATCACAAGAAGTGCGGAAGCATACTTCCCAAAAATTGTTAATGGGAATGAGCCTTTCCGATAGTTGGGTCGGTTAAGCCTATATGGCGGAAAGCGCGGCCATCTTTATAGCGGCTACGGCCGCTTCGGAACCTTTATTGCCGTGTTTACCTCCACTTCGGTCAATGGCCTGTTGCAGGGTTTCGTCCGTGAGCACACAGAAAATGGTGGGAATATCAAAAGTTACATTGAGGTCCTTGATTCCCTGGGCTGTGGCACTGGCAACGAAATCAAAGTGTTTGGTCTCCCCCCGGATGATACTCCCAATGGCGATAACGGCATCAACCTCCAGATTCTTAATCATCTTTTTACAACCAAAAGTCAGTTCAAAACTCCCGGGTACATTCAAGCGGGTGATATTTCCTTCGGAGACTCCACAATCCAGAAGGGTGTCATAGGCGCCCTGATATAGATTTTCAGTAATCTGACTATTCCATTCGGATACTACCAGGCCAATTCTAAGGTGACCGGCTTGAGGTAGTTTGGATTTATCGTAATCCGAAAGGTTTTTATTAGCGGTTGCCATCAGCTCCCACGATTTGCCATTCCGATCAAGGCATCGATGGATGCGGCTTCAGCTGAAGTAGGGTAATCATCCTTGATTCTTTGGAAGTACTGCAAGGCTTTACCATATTCTGATAGTTCCATTGCCGTTACCCCAGCCTTGTGAAGATATCGAGGCGTTGTAAACTCGTTATCGTCCATATCAAGGGCCTTTTCATAGTACCCTAAAGCATCGGCTGGTTGACCGAGTTGCGCAAAGGCATCCCCTATACCCCCTGTGGCCAGGGCCCCGGTAATTTTTTCATCCGGAGAATAACGCTCAAGATAGTCAATCGCCTTATCGTATTCCTGCAGATTCAGGTAGGACATCCCCGCAGCATAGGTAGCGATGTTGGCAGCTTTGGTTCCACTGTATTCTTCGATGATATCCAGAAGGCCGTATTTCCCTTCACTTCCATTTAGCGCCAGCAGATACAAGGAATCTTTGTCTGCTGTATCCTGTTGTGCCTGTTCGAAATATTGCTGGGGATAATACAATTCATTATTGGCTTCAATGGATTTCGGCTCTAGTATAAACTGATTATACGCCAAATATCCCAGAACCACTATTGCGATGGCAGCAATGGTACCCAGAATGTAGTTTTGATTCTTAGAAACCCATTGTTCAGATTTGGATGCACTCTCGTCCAGGGTACTGAAAACCTCAGCCGTAGTGCTTCCCTTCATATCCATTTGCTTCTCCTCGGCCTTGTTTTTAGGTTTATAACCCCTTTTCTTGTATGTTGCCATCTTATTGTATTTGGTCGCGCAAAAATAAAGTTTTTATCCAAAATCTAAAGGGTAAATATTCCTTATTTTTGAATATTTTTCATTATGCTACAGCCTTAAAAATGATATACCCACAGTGTATTTAAAACAATTATCACTGGTTAATTACCGGAATTTTGAATCCCGGGATTATGCGTTTGACAATAAGATCAACTGTTTTGTCGGAGACAACGGCAAGGGCAAAACCAATATACTGGACGCCATTTACCATCTCGCGCTGGGAAAAAGTTACTTCAATCCCATCGCTACTCAGAACATTACTCACGGAAAGGATTTTTTCCTGATAGAGGGTACTTTTATTAAAAACCAGCGAGAAGAAAAGATTGTTTGCAGTCTTAAAAAAGGAAGCAAAAAGGTGATCAAACGCAATGGAAAACCCTATGAGCGGCTGTCGGATCATATTGGCCTGTTGCCCTTGGTTATTATTTCCCCTTCAGATCGGGACCTGATCCTGGAAGGCAGTGAAACGCGCAGGAAATTTATGGATGGGGTGATCTCCCAGTCCAATGCGGAATACCTGCGCAATTTGATCCGTTACAACAAAGTACTTTCTCAGCGCAATTCGCTGCTTAAGTTTTTTTCATTAAACAACACCTTCGATGCGGATACCCTTTCCGTATACGATGAACAATTACATGCTCTGGGTTCCCCGATTTACGAGGAACGCAAACGTTTCCTGGAAGCATTTATTCCACTCTTCAGGGAACAGTATCAAGCCATCTCCGGAGGTAGTGAATTGGTAGACCTGTCCTACGAAAGCAGTCTGAACAAGGACGAATTGCTACCCCTGCTAAAAGCGAATATCAACCGCGACCGTTCGCTGCAGTATACCAGTGTTGGGATCCACAAAGACGATTTGCTCTTTCAGATTGCCGAACACCCCATAAAGAAATTTGGCAGCCAGGGACAGCAAAAGTCATTTCTGATTTCCTTAAAATTTGCACAATTCCAGCTTATTAAGCAGCAGGAAAAAACCACCCCAATCTTGCTGCTGGATGACATTTTTGACAAGCTTGACGAAAACCGGGTAGCACATATAATCACCCTGGTAGAAGACAAGAATTTTGGTCAGATATTTATCAGTGATACCCATCCCGATCGTACAGAAAGTGTGGTAAAAGCCATCCACCAGTCCTACAAAATCTTTAAATTGTAATATGAAAAATAGTTTTGGGATATTACTGTTTGTGCTCATTGCGGGCTGCTCCCCCAAAGTGGATGTAGATAAACTTCCAAAGCTTAACGGGTATTGGGAAATCGAAAAGGTAGTTTTTCCCGATGGCAGTACAAAAACTTATGAGGTTAATGCCTCCGTAGATTTTATTCAAATAAATGGAAAGGAAGGTTTTCGCAAAAAAATGCAGCCTCAATTTGATGGTTCTTTCAGAACCTCAGACGATGCCGAGCGCTTTACGGTAATAGATAAGTCGGGTATATTGATTATGAGTTACGCAAATGCCGAGCAAACCTGGGAAGAAACTTTGGTAGCGCTTCTGGATGACCAGTTCGAAGTAGTGAACCAAGCCGGAATTTCCTATCACTATAAACGTTATCAACCCCTAAATCTGAATCAGTAATGCCAAAACATAAGAATCAGCAGTCACTGGGGGAAGCCTTACAGGAATTTATCGCTGCCAACAAGTTGCAGAAGGGTATCGATGAAGTTAAAGTAAAAGAAGCCTGGGAACGGTTAATGGGCAATGGGGTAAACCACTACACACAAAGTATTGCTCTCAGGGGAGAAACCCTGTATGTAAGCTTATCTTCTTCCGTCCTCAGAGAAGAACTGGGACTGGGCAATTCAAAAATAATTGCAATGCTCAACGAAGATTTGGGCAGAGAGGTAGTCAAGAAATTAATCCTGCGATAATAAAAAGGCGGCCACATTGGGCCGCCGTATTCAGTTTTTAATTACGATCTTTCCGGTTTGAGCTTAGTAGATCTCCCGGCCAGAGAAATGAAATGCGCCTTCAATTGAAGCATTCTCATCACTATCCGAGCCATGTACTGCATTTTCCCCAATATCTTTTGCAAAAAGTTTTCTTATGGTACCCTCAGCGGCTTCTTCTGGGTTGGTTGCCCCAATCAGCGCGCGAAAATCTTCAACTGCGTTCTCCTTTTCAAGAATTGCAGAGACAATAGGCCCACGGGTCATAAATTGCACCAGTTCACCAAAGAACGGCCGTTCTTTGTGTATTGCATAGAATTCCTGAGCATCTCTTTTGCTCAATTGGGTATATTTCATAGCCACGATCTTAAACCCTGCAGAAGTAATCTTCTCAAGGATAGCTCCGATATGCCCGTTTTCCACGGCATCCGGTTTAATCATGGTAAACGTTCGGTTTCCTGCCATTTTTAAAATTTTGGGCAAAAATAAGCTTTCTCCATGCAACCCGCAACATTAATAATTTTGTTGTAATTCGCCCAATAAGGTCCCCTGGTCTCCGCGCATCTGGAGGATTACTTCCTTGGTCTTCAGATTTATGGAAACCCATCCAAAACTTTCGGTGGCCACCACCTCACCTTGCCGAAACCGATTGGGCTCTCCCTTAAATTTGGTATAGGCATGGGTAAGCCCGCTACTGGTAAAATCCAACAAGGGGTACGGTAATCCCGGGATATTCTTGCTGGAAAACTCTGAGATATGACGATCCCCCGATAAAATTATCACCCCCCTTGCTCCGGAAGCTGCAATCATCGCTTCCATTTTGGAGACTTCAGCGGGGAAATTACCCCAGCACTCAAATCCGTGTTCATTGGACAGAAACTGTATGCTGCTCACAATAAGGTTAAAATCTGCCCGGGAGGTTTTCAACTGCTCCTCCAGCCAATTCCATTGCTCATCTCCCAACACCGTAGCCTCGCCCGACAAATCAGGGATGTAGCGCTTATTGGTGAGTGTATCTTTGATAAGCGGGCTTCTGAAATATCGGGTATCCAACACCAGGATCTTCACGCTGCCACCATCCAATTTGTAGTCATGGGCTTTATAAATTCCTTGCCGCGTTCTTCGGACATCGTTTTCAGGAACCTTTAAAAAATCCAGGAACACCTGCTGGCTTTTGGCTTTGGCGGTAAATTCCACACCTCCATCATTCAGTCCGTAATCGTGGTCGTCCCAGGTTCCCAATATGGGCACATTCAGCAGCAGTTTGCGATACCCGGGCACACTGTCCTGAGCCTGATACATCCTGCGCATAACCGACATATCGTCTGTATCTGCATAAATATTGTCACCCCCCCAGATCCATAGATCCGGTTTTAGGTTTAAAATATCATCCCACAACCGGTTTTCAAGATCATGCTTGTTACATGAACCAAAAGCAATGTTGAGAATTTGTTCAGAGGCTTTTTGATCTGTTTGGTTTGCGATGGGTTTGCAGCTCAATAGTAATCCGCTGACAAGCAAAAGAATAAAAGGAATTCTCATAATAGTTGGATATGGTTTTAGACAAAAATAGTGCAATAATGACAACCTCTATGTTATTAAATTGTATCTTTGAGCGCATGAATTCTCAGGAAGTTCAATCCATTCAGCAGCTTCTCTCAAAGCCTCAAAAAATTGTTATTGTCCCCCATAAAAATCCGGATGGAGACGCTATCGGTTCTTCACTTGGGCTCTGCCATTACCTCCGATTAAAAGGACATGAAGCTGTAGTAATCGTTCCTAATGATTTTCCCAAGTTCCTCAAGTGGATGCCCGGCACGGATGGCATTCTGAATTACGAATGGGAACAGAGTGGCTCACTAACTATCATGGAAGCTGCTTCAGTTGTGTTCACTCTTGATTTTAATGACCTGAGCAGGACGGGGCAAATGGCAAACGCACTGCAAAAGCTTACTGCACCCATGGTAATGATAGACCATCACCAGGCACCTCAGGATTATGCGGTAATAATGTACTCGGATATCAGTATGAGTTCTACCTCAGAAATGGTTTACAATTTCATTGAGGCCCTGGGCGACCGGGAGTTGATAACGCCGGATATTGCCAACTGTTTGTATGCCGGAATTCTGACCGATACCGGTTCATTTAAATTTGCCTCAACTACCAGCCGTACGCACCGTGTAGTAGCTGAACTTATGGATAAAGGAGCAAAGAACACAGAAATTCACAATAAGATTTTTGACACCAATACCCCGCAGCGATTACGCCTGCTGGGATGTGCCCTTAATAACATGGTGATTTTACCAGAATACCATACGGCCTATATCACACTCAGCCAGGATGAACTCGATTCTCATGATTTCAGAAAAGGGGATACCGAAGGTTTCGTCAATTACGGGCTTACCCTGGAGAACATTTTTTTCGCAGCAATTTTTATTGAAAACAGGGACGAAGGAATTATTAAAATATCCTTCCGCTCTGAGGGCGACTTTTCTGTGAATACTTTTGCCAGGGACCATTTTCAGGGAGGCGGCCATAAGAATGCTGCCGGAGGAAGGAGTGAACGTTCCCTGGAGGAAACAGCACTTTACTTCAAAGGATTATTGGAAACCTATAAATCCGATTTAACAAAATGAAAAGGTTGATATTGCTGTTGGGATTATTAAGCCTGATCGCTTGTGGGGAACCAGAACCCCGCAGGCCTATCAAGTCTTCAGGAGGGAGTTTTTTAAAGGAAAGCGTTGAGCGCAACAAGCAATTGCTGGCCCTGGAAGAAACCCGAATAAAGGAAATTATAGCTATGGATAGTACAAATGTGTATTTGGCATCCGGAAATGGCTCCTGGTACTTCTATAAAAACCGAAACGAAGAAGGAATCCTCGCTGAACCGGAAGATTTGGTAACACTTAGCTACGATATCCTGACACTGGAAAATGACACCATTTATTCCATGGAAGAAATCGGGGTGATCCAGTATAAGGTGGACAAACAAGAATTATTCCCGGGCTTGCGAAACAGTGTAAAATTGCTGAGGGAAAATGAAATAGCCACCTTTCTTTATACTTCCCCAATGGCCTATGGCTATATGGGCGATAAGGATCGTATTGGACCTAATGTGCCTGTTAAAACCACAATACAAATACTTAATATCGAAAAGAGTAAAGATCAAATAGATGAATAAATGAAAAGAACTATGGACTTGTTAAGAAACACAATAGGCGTTTTGATGGTACTGACAACCTTGATGGGTTGTAAGAGTAGTCAATATCCTGATCTGGGAGAGGGCATGTTTGCTGACATTCAGACCAACAAGGGCAACATTTTAGTAAGCCTGGAATTTAAAAAGACTCCGGTTACTGTCGGCAACTTTGTATCCCTTGCGGAAGGAACCAATCCCTTTGTCAGTGAGGAATTCAAAGAAAAAAAATATTACGACGGCTTAACTTTCCATAGGGTGATGAAGGATTTCATGATACAGGGGGGCGATCCATTGGCAAACGGTACGGGATATCCAGGCTACCGTTTTAAAGATGAGATAGACGACTCACTTCGTCATAGCAAGAAAGGAATCCTTTCTATGGCGAATGGAGGACCAAAAACCAATGGAAGCCAGTTCTTTATTACCCACAAGGAGACCCCTTGGTTGGATGGGAAACACACGGTATTTGGAGAAGTATTGAAAGGTATGGATGTTGTGGATTCTATTGCTAATGTTGAAGTTGGAGCTGGTGACAAGCCGGTATCCGATATTGTTATAAATAGTGTGGTGATCATCCGAAACGGGAAAGAGGCAAAAAGTTTTGATGCTGTGGAGGTTATGACAGCATATTTCGCAGAGGAAGAGGCGAAAGCGGCAGCCATGAAGCAGATGATACAGGATTTCGTTTCCCTAACTGAAAAACAAAAGGAGGAAGCCCGTACCTACCCTTCCGGATTAAAGATTATGGTACTCAAGGATGGGAATGGAGAAAAGCCAAAGTATGGACAACGGGTTCTCGTCAATTATGCAGGCTGGCTTACTGATGGAGCCCTCTTTGATACCAGTGAAGCTCAAATTGCGGAGAAATTCGGTCAATATGAAAGGATAATCCAGATGCACCGGGGTGTTTTAGAACCTTCACCCATGGATTACAGTCCCGATGCCAACCTGATTGGCGGATTTAAGGAAGGGCTTTTAACCATGAAGATTGGAGACAAAGTACGCCTGTTCATACCTCCCCACCTGGGGTACGGACCTCAGGGGGGCGGACCAATTCCTCCGAATGCAGAGTTGATCTTTGATCTTGAGATAATCTCACTAGCCGAATAAAATAAAAACCCGGGTTCAGAACCCGGGTTTTTTTTAGGCTTTCTCAGGAATATGTAAAAGGATTTCCTGAAGATACTTCCAGAACTTTTGAACCGATGAAATACTCACACGTTCGTCTGGGGAATGTGCCCCGTGAATAGTAGGCCCGAAACTGATCATATCCATCTCGGGGTAATGTTGCCCCAGAATTCCACATTCAAGGCCTGCATGGCAGGCTACCACTTTTGGTTCTTCCCTGAAGATCTGCTTGTAAAGCCTTTCTAACAGTTTCAGGATTTCAGAATCCGGATTAGGACTCCAGCCCGGGTAGCTCCCACTAAACGTCACATCGTATCCGCCTAGCTCAAAAGCGCTTTTAAGGGCATTGGCCAAATCCATCTTGGAAGATTCTACAGACGATCGGGTAAGACAGCCCATTTGAATTTGGCCATTGTCAACCGTGATGTTTGCAATATTATTTGAGGTTTCCACCAGATCCGCAATAGCAGGACTCATGCGATACACCCCGTTGTGGGCACTATAGACTGCTTTGATAAGGTTTTCAAAGGCCTCAGATGCCATAACTGCATCAGGAATTTCCGTTTCTTCTATCCGGATAGTCAAACCCCGCTCTATAGGTTTGTATTCTTGTGTGATTTCTTCGGACCATTCCTGAAATTTTATCTTGAAGGCATCATCCTTTTCTTTAGGAACAGTTATGACCGCAGTACTCTCCCTTGGAATGGCATTACGTAAACCACCGCCCTTGAGTTGTGCCAGTGCAATGCTAAATTCGGTAAAGGAACTGAAAAGTAACCGGTTCATGATCTTGTTGGCATTGCCCAGGCCTTTATGAATATCCATTCCACTATGGCCCCCTTGCAATCCTTTAATATTGATACGATATGCCTTATGGTCCG
>JABDRK010000247.1 GCA_013041785.1 Eudoraea sp. | reverse complement strand
CCCATTACATCCAAAGCAGCCCGTATTTTCTATCCACCGTCAATCGCAATCGATGCGTCAACGAATGGTGTAGGATATACTGTGGATTTGTATGCGCAATATTTGGCCCAATTCGGAACCCCTGCGGTTGCCAGTACAGGCGCCCCGGCGGCATTGCCGACCTATGCGGCTACAGATCTTTATTACTACGTTACCTATGCTGACCCGGCAGTATTTGCCAATATGAGTATTAATGGCAGCGGAGTATTGACTTATGATATCATCGGACAACCTTCGGACTATAATTCCCTGATCAATGTGGTATTCGTAGTAAAATAAACCAGATGATAATCCCCTGAACGGTTTGAAAAGTAAACAGCGATATCAATTTTTGCTCCTCAGTATGGTTTTTACCCTGCTGGGGTTTACTGCATCTAATGCCCAGTTCTTGTTGCAGGCTCCGAATACGGGGGACGAGAGCAATTATCGTTGGTATGAAGCATCAGACACTTCCACGGTATTGGCTACAGACTTCTTTTATGAAACATCTGCGCCCGGGGTTTATTTTGCTACCTATGACGGTACCCTTTGTGGGTCTAATGCTACAGGTTATTTCATTCTTACCGACTGTAATGCACCTGATAATCAGGTGACTCTGGATATCAGGTCCAACGTAAGTGGAAGTGCCACAGTTTCCTGGAACCCGGCTGTTTCCGGAGACCCCTTGCAACCGGTGGTTACGGCAACTACCTCTGTTGTGCGCTATACGGCGACAATTACCAAGGCCGGCTGTGATATTGAATTGCCCGGTTTTACGGTAGTTTGCCTGCAGCAGGCGGCTACCCTGGTGGATGATGTGGCTACCTTGGATGAGGATAGTTCTGCGGTAATTGATGTTTATGCAAATGATTCTAATCTACCCACAATAGGTACCATTACCGCCACCAATCCCGCTAACGGAACGGTTAACATAAACGATGGAGGTACGCCAAATGATCCTACAGACGATATTGTTACGTATACCCCCGATCCGGATTATAACGGTTCGGATTCTTTTGATTACACCGTTTGTAATAATATGGGCGATTGCAGTACGGCCACAGTCAATATTACGGTAAACCCGATCCTTGATACTATAGACGATTCAATTGCTACTCTTGAAGACACGCCAATTACCATTAATATTACCGCCAACGATAACGATCTGCCCTCACTGGGTACCCTCACTACTACGAATCCCGCAAACGGCACGCTAACAGTCGATGATGGGGGTACGCCCAATGATCCTTCGGATGATACCGTGACTTACACCCCTGATCCCGGCTATCTGGGTACGGATACCTTTTTGTACACCATTTGTGATACCCTTGGAAATTGCAGCACAGCTACTGTTACCGTATTGACTAATCCAATGGGCGTGGATCTCGATGCTGATGACGATGGTATCGTTGACAGTTTTGAAGACCTGAACCTGGATGGCGATAACGATCCTTCAACCAACCCAACGGATACAGACGGGGATGGTATTCCGGATTATCTGGATATCGACAGTGATGACGACGGTATTCCTGACAATGTGGAAGCTCAGACTACAGCAGATTATGTGGCCCCAAGTGGTCAGGATGATAACAATAATGGACTGGACGATGTATATGAAACCGGTGGTAACCTGGGCATTATTCCCGTAGACACGGACAATGACGGTATACCCGATTATGTGGATCAGGACAGTGATAATGATAATGTGCCCGATAATATTGAGGCCCATGACCACGATCAGGATGGAATTCCGGATGTGACCTTTATAGGTTCAGATAAGGATAACGACGGTCTTGATGATGGCTACGAAGGCTATACAACAATCGACCTGGATGTGAATGATGAAATTGACGATCCTTTCGATAACCTTCCGAATACAGATGGGGATGGGGAGTCCGATTATCGCGATACCGATGATGATGACGATAATATTATGACCATAGATGAAGACCTAAATGCTGATGGAAACTACAGCAATGATGATATTGACACCGATGGTATCCCGGATTATCTGGAGCCAAACTTCAGCGAAGCGGATATTGAGGTATTCAATGTGGTAACCCCCAATGGAGATGGTGTTCACGATGTACTGACAATACGGGGTATTGAAAATTTCCCGAACAATACGATTAAAATATACAACAGGTGGGGAGTTCAGGTTTACATGACCAAGGCGTATAACAGCCAGGGCAATGTATTTGACGGCACCTCAGAGGGTAGGGTCACTGTAGACATGGAGAATAAGTTGCCGGTCGGAACCTACTTCTATATCCTGGATTTTGAGGATAATAATGGCAACATGAAGACATTGTCTGGCTACCTATACCTAAACCGCTAGTATACAAGGAAAAAATGGATACAAATCAATATATACCAAAACCAAACACCATATGGGCTCTCCTGCTCTTTATGTTGCTGATATCCCCGGCAGTGGCACAGCAAGATGCCCAGTACACCCAATATATGTATAACACCGTGAGTGTGAACCCGGGTTATGCAGGATCGAGGGGCCATATGAGCATTGCTGCCCTCTATCGTGCGCAATGGGTGGGCCTGGATGGGGCTCCAAAAACACAAACCCTTAATTTGCACACCCCTATGGGCTATGGCGGGGCGGGGCTGGGTGTCTCCATTGTCAATGACGAGATCGGACCTACCTCCGAGACGTATTTTGACCTGGATATTTCCTACACCATTAAGGCTTCTGATGACGCCCGAATAAGTTTTGGGATCAAAGGTAGTGCCCATCTGCTCGATATCCGGTTTTCCGAACTCAACCAGAACCTGGCCAACCCGGGGGGTCCGGACCCAACCCTACAACAGGATATTCAGAATCGGTTTTCACCCAATATAGGAGCTGGTGTATATTACCATACACAAAGGTTTTATGCTGGATTTTCGGTGCCCAGGATCCTTGAAACCAGCCATTTCGATGAATCTTCCCTGTCTACAGCCACTGAGCAAATGACTTTTTACCTGATTTCAGGATATGTAATGGACATGAGCGCTTTCTGGAAGTTTAAGCCTGCAATTCTGTCTAAGGTGACCAAAGGGGCCCCCTTGCAACTGGACCTCTCTGCAAATTTCATGTACAACGACAAGTTTATTATCGGAGCGGCCTATCGCTGGGATGCCGCATTTAGTGGTATGGCAGGATTCCAGATTTCTCCTTCTTTCCTGATTGGCCTGGCATACGATCGTGAGATAACAGAACTGGGTAATGCAGCCTTTAACGATGGTTCTTTTGAGGTCATCCTCCGCTACGATTTCATCAGGGTTCAGGGTAATTTGAAATCACCCCGATTCTTCTAACCCAACCACCACCACATATTATCGACATTTAAGTTTTAAGATGCCCTTAACCCAAATCTTGGGTAAAGGTGCTATTTTTGTCGTGTGAAAGAGGAAATGGTTATTCTGGTAAACCAGGCAGACGAGCCTATAGGTACCATGCCTAAAATAGAGGCTCATGAAAAAGCAGTATTGCACCGTGCGTTCTCGGTATTTGTGATGAACAATAAGGGCGAAATTATGCTACAGCAGCGCGCTGCCCATAAGTATCACTCCCCCTCACTCTGGACCAATACCTGTTGTAGTCATCAGCGTGTTGGCGAGACGAACATACAGGCAGGAACACGAAGGCTTAAGGAAGAAATGGGATTTGAGACCGAGATTAAAGAGCTCTTTTCCTTCATCTACAAAGCAGCGTTTGACAATGGCCTTACCGAACATGAGTTAGACCATGTTATGCTTGGCCACTACAATGAGGCCCCTGTTATCAATCCGGAGGAAGTGGCAGATTGGAAATGGATGCTGCCCGGGGAAATCAGAAAAGACATAGCCGAAAATCCTCAGAAATACACCGCATGGTTTAAGATTATTTTCGAAAGATTCTACGATCACCTGTTTTCAAAAACGTCCGCAAATGAAAGTTAAAGTCAGCCGTAAAGCCCATTTCAACGCAGCCCATCGCCTGTATTTGCCAGAATGGGATGATGCTCAAAATGAATCAGTATTTGGGAAATGCAATAACCCGCACTTTCATGGCCACAACTATGAGTTAATTGTGAGCGTTACCGGTGATATCGACCCGCAAACGGGTATGGTTATCGATATGAAGGAACTCAAAGAGCTGATTAAAATGGAGGTTGAAGAGGCCCTGGACCATAAGAACCTGAATGTACAAGTGCCCGAATTTAAATCTCTGAATCCTACGGCCGAAAACATCGCTGTAGTGATCTGGAACAAATTGCGCCCCCATATTGCCGCTGACAGGGAACTGGAAGTGGTTTTGTATGAAACCCCCAGGAATTTTGTTACTTACAACGGTTAGGGTATGGGTTTAAAAGTAGGTGATAAGATCCCACGATTCACGCTAAAGGATCAGGACGGCAACCCCTTTGATATAGGCACTCATATCGGCCAGAAATACCTGGTGATCTTTTTCTACCCCAAAGACAATACCCCGGGGTGTACCAAAGAGGCATGTTCATTCAGAGACAGATATGAGGAATTCACCGAAAGAGGAGCGTTGGTGATCGGGATCAGCGGAGATTCCGAGCAATCGCATCGTAAGTTTGCATCAAAATATAAATTGCCTTTCACTTTACTGGCGGATCGCCAAAACAAAGTGCGGAAACTGTTTAAAGTAGAAGGTAATTTGTTCAATTTGCTGCCCGGCCGGGAGACCTATGTGGTAGACAAAACCGGGAAAATTGTGATGGCATTTAACAGCATTAATGCTGCAAGCCACATGAGAAAGGCATTGAACGCCTTAAAAAACCAATAATACGATGCAAACGTATCCACTTAAGTTCAAACCTATCCTTAAAGAACGTATTTGGGGGGGTAACAAACTCCATAACGAACTAGGGAAACCAACGACGGGATTCAAAACCGGAGAAAGCTGGGAAGTATCAGCAGTTCCCGGCGATGTTTCCGAAATTGCTAACGGCGTTTACTCCGGAGAATTTTTAGACAAACTGATTGATCGGTTCCCGGAGGCCTTATTGGGGAACAGCGTTTTGTCGCGCTTCGGAAAAACTTTTCCCATTCTCATAAAATTTATTGACGCTGCAGCTGACCTCTCCATACAGGTACATCCGGATGACCAACTGGCAAAGCAACGTCACAATTCATTTGGAAAAACAGAGATGTGGTATGTTATGGACGCCGATCCCGGGGCCAGGCTTTTGGTCGACTTTAATCAGCAGGTAACCCCTGAAGAGTACAAGAAAAGATTGGCAAACAACACCCTGCTGGACCTTATGAATAAGGAAGAAGTACGGGAAGGAGATACGTTTTTTATCAATGCCGGAAAGTTACATGCCATTGGAGCCGGGGTAATGCTGGCGGAAATTCAGCAGACTTCAGACGTCACATACCGGGTATATGATTATGACAGGGAGGATGCGAAGGGAAATAAGCGGCAATTGCATACCGAACAAGCTCTGGATGCGATAGACTTTAGTCTCAAACAGGATTTTCGGGTAGCTTACGATAAAGTAGACAATACGGCTAATCCCATGGTAAATTGCACATACTTCAATACCCAATACCTCCCCATTAACGGGCGGGTATCCCGCGACTACTCCGAAAGGGATGCCTTTAGCATTCTTATTGCGGTGGATGGGAACGTTGATCTGTCGACACCCCAAGCGCGTTTTACACTGAAAAAAGGAGAGACTTGTCTGATCCCTGCAGCACTGGATTCCCTGGTTCTGGAAAGTGATAGGGCCAAGCTTTTGGAAGTCACCCTTTAAAAAGTGTACTTTTGAAAAAAAACTCATGGCCAATATCCGGGATTTAAAGAAAGATATCAACTATGTATTAGGGGATATCATTGAGGCAGTCTATATCATTGAAGCCTCAAATGAAAAAGAGAGCACCAAGGAGGGTTCTGCTATTATTGACACTGCCATAGCTACCTTTGACGAACTTATGGCTAAAGTAAATCAGAAAGGGGTGGAAGACCAAAAAGCCCATTTTAAGTCGGTTCGCGCCGAGCTCGAGAAAAAAGCCAGGGCGTTGGTTGACAAGCTCAACAAGCTCTGATTACTACTCCCCGCTGCGCGCTTCCAACAGCGCTTTTAGTTCCTTCCCGTATTTTGAGGCGGCTATTTTAGGAGGTAAGGAATTATATATAGAATCCAGGACAGGAACACCGGCATTGGGTACTTCCTTTACCGCGATATAGGGGGCGATATAAGAA
>JABDRK010000240.1 GCA_013041785.1 Eudoraea sp. | reverse complement strand
GGCAGAATGGGTAGCCTATGCGCTGAAGCGCGACCATCTCTCAAACATCGATCGAAAACGGCCATACTTTATTGAGGATCCCAAAGTAAGGACAAAGTCGGCCGACTGGCGGAATTACAAGGGATCTGGTTATGACCGCGGTCATTTGGTCCCGGCAGGGGATCGCCGGTTTTCCGAGTTTGCCTATAAGGAGACTTTTTATACCAGTAACATTGCACCACAGCTTAATGAATTCAATTCGGGGATATGGAACGATCTGGAAAAACAACTTAGAAACTGGTGCCGGAGGTATGGAACCCTGTATGTAATAACGGGAGGTGTTTTGGACCCCTCACTGGAACGAATTGGTGAAGAAGATGTGGCTGTACCTGATTATTATTATAAAATCATCGCCCGGGGTTCAGGTGAGGAGCTCAGGGTGCTCTGTTTTCTTATGTCACAGGAAAATAGTGCATCTCCCCTGGTCCGGTATCTGGTGAGCATAGACGACCTGGAATCGCTTACTGGTATTGATTTCTTTCCAGGACTGCAGGATAATTTGGAAAACAGGGTGGAGGCCCAGGTTGAGCCATCGGCCTGGAAATTCTAAAGCCACTCATTAAGCCGGTTGGCGTCGAGCTTAATAAAAATAAACAAAAGGATGGTGAAACCCAGCAGGCCAGAACCCCCATAACTGAAGAAGGGGAGCGGTATCCCAATGGTGGGTAATATTCCGATTACCATCCCCACATTGATAAAATAGTGGATCAGCAATATCGAGATCACCCCATAGCCATACATTCGGCTAAAATCGTTTTTCTGCCGCTCTGCGAGGTGCACCAGCCGCAGCAGTAGTAAGGTAAACAGGAGTACCACCGTGGTAGTTCCCAAAAACCCCCATTCTTCTCCAACCGTACTGAATATATAATCGGTATGTTGTTCGGGAACGAAATCACCCTTTGTACGCGTGCCTTCCAGGTAACCTTTCCCACGAAAACCGCCCGCTTCAATGGCCTTTTCAGATTGATAGGTGTTATATCCGATGGTTTTTCGGATTTTTTCCAGTTTGGCGGGGTCTTTTTCCAGGCGCAGCCACAAACTGAAACGGTCGCGGTGGCGTTGTTCAAAAACGTGATTAAAAACCAGGTTTACAGACAGGGAAAATCCAATAGAAATGATGAAAAGCAGGATGAGCGGAAAAGTAGGTACCTTGAAGGATGCTTTTTTGACCAATAGGAACAGCGTTATCAACAGGGCCAGCCCAATGGCCATCCATTCGGTACCAAACATAAGGGTTGTAATGAATATGACAACAATCAACAGCGCGATCCAAAGATAGTATAAGGGCAACCCTTCCCGGAACAATACGAATATCAGGGCAGCAAATACCAGGGCACTCCCGGGATCTGGCTGGGGGATAATCAGGGCCATGGGCACCAGGATAATGAGAAAGGCGTAGAGCTGATGTTTCCTTTTTTTAATATCTGTTTGGATATCACTGAGGTATTTTGCCAGGGCAAGGGCAGCAGTAAATTTGGCAAGCTCGGAGGGTTGCAGGTTAAAAAACCCCAGGTCATACCAGGAAGTAGCACCGGCAATTGTCTTTCCAAAAACAAACAGGCCCAGTAAAAGGAGTATACTGATGATATAAAGCAGGCTGGCGAAACGTTCATAGAGGGCAGCCTCAATAGCCAGGATGATAACAACGGTCACCAGGCTTACACCAATAAAAAAGAGTTGTTTACCGTATAACTGACTAAAATCAAAAATAGAACTGCCTTCATCAGAAAGGGTAGTAGAATAAATATTCACCCAGCCAATTGCGACCAGTAACAGAAATAACAGGATGGTAAGCCAGTCGATCCGCCTTAGTAGGTTACTACCAAACATACTCGTTTATCTTGAATTCTTCCCCACTGTACGGTTTAGCGTACTCGTGCTCCAGTGTCTTTTCCAGCATTCGTTTTTCAAGGTCTTTCCGCGTAATTTCCCCATTGAGGTATTTTTCAATGAGCAAGGAGGCAATATGGCCTGCATATCGGGCCCCGTAGTATCCGTTTTCTATATATACAGCCAATGCGATTTTTGGATTATTAACCGGAGCAAAAGCGACAAAAACGGAGTGGTCTGTCAATTGTGTTTTCACCCCATCAAGCAGGATAAAATTTTCAACAGTACCTGTTTTACCGGCAATATCTATCCCCGGGATCCTCAACCATTTGGCGGTTCCCTTTTTGTAAACATTAGCCATTCCGGTAACAATAGGCTCAAAATGCTGTGGATCGATAGTGGTATACTTCCGTTCTGTAAAATTTGAAATCTCAACCGGTTCTCCCGCTATTTTTTTGATGAGGTGCGGGGTATAGAAGTACCCGCGATTCGCAATCGCCGCAGTCATGTTCGCTAATTGGATCGGAGTGGCAGCCACTTCGCCCTGCCCGATGGCGTTAGAAATAATAAAGGAAGAAGACCATCTGTTGTCTCCATAGACACCATCATAATAGGATTTGGAAGGTATCCTTCCGGGCCTTCCCGTTGGCAAATCGTATCCCAGGTAATTTCCCAAACCAAAACTCTTGATGTGTTTTTCCCAAACATCCATGCCTTCATCCGTAGTGGCATATTTGTCATAGATCTTCCTGAATGTACCTGCAAAGTAGGCGTTGCAGGATTCATAAATACCACTGTTCATATTCCGGATTCCTCCACCGCAATGACATCCTCTCTTCACATTGCCCACATAAAAACCATTATAGCAACGAATGGTAGTTTCAGGCTTAATCACCCCTTCCTGAAGGGCAACCAGGGCATTTAGGGTCTTAAAGGGGGAGCCGGGGGAAGGTTCCGCAAGGATCGCCCTGTCCCATGTGGGTTTGGATATGGTATCGTAATGCAGTTTGCTGTAGTTTTTGGATCTTTCTCTCCCTACCAGTAGTGCCGGGTTATAGGTAGGGCCTGAAATCAGGGTCAGGATTTCCCCGGTACCGGGTTCAATAGCGACGATACCGCCTCGTTTCCCAACCATTAAGCGCTCCCCATATTCCTGCAGGTCTTTGTCAAGACTGATATGTATTTCCTTTCCCTGTTCTGGCAGGGTGTCTAACATACCGTTCTTATACGGACCAATATCTCGGTTGAAACGGTCTTTTTGAATATATTTTACGCCTTTCCTGCCCCTGAGAATTTCTTCGTATTGTTTTTCTATACCCGTTCTTCCTGTTAGTTCTCCCTGGACGTAGTAGGGATTTTTCTTCAGGTCCTGTTCGTTAACCTCACTGATATACCCCAGGACATTCGCCGCACTTGGTGTGTCGTAATAGCGCAATGAACGCTTTTGAATGTAGAACCCTTCATATTTCCTCATTTTTTCCTGCAGGCGGGCATAGTCCTCTTTTGACAGCTGTGGAACCAGCACACTTGGGAGTCTGGGAGAATATACCCTTGCTTTTTGAAGCCGGTCTATAAACCTGGGTTTATCAACTCCCAACAGCGAACAGAATTCCAGTGTATCCAGAGGTTTTACTTCCCTTGGGATAACCATCACGTCATAGGCCGGCTGATTGGCTACCAGTAGCTTGCCCTGGCGGTCATAAATATATCCGCGTTCCGGATAATCATAGATGGCTTTTATTGCAGTATCCTCCAAAACCTGATTTGAGGGCGAAGTAAATATCTGCAGGTAGGATAACCTTACGATAAAGGTTATTCCGATAAGCACGATAATAGAGGATAATAATATTTTTTTCATTCCTTACTGGTACTAAAAAGTGAACTGAGCAATAAACACAAGATAATGGAACCTAGCGCATTGAACACCACTTTCTTCAAAATTAAAAGCAAATTTGCCAAACTAAAAATTTCCAGTGTAAAGAATACGACATGGTGTATCAAAATTAATAACGCCAAAAAAGTGAATTGTTGTACCCGGGTGGTATTTGAAAGTCGAAAACTTTGAAACTCGTAATTAACACCAAATACAAAACGCATTACAGCTGGCCTGAGGTAGGCAATGGTTACGGTAGCTGCGGTATGTAAGGCCAGGGTATCTGAGAAAAGATCAATTATAAACCCCAGCAGAAAACCCATACCGATAAATAGCATTCGGTTTTCCTTTATTGGAAACCAGAAGAGGTACAGGATATAAACCATGGGATTAATAAAACCCAGGAAGTTCATCTGGTTGAATACCAGTACCTGGACCAGTACCAGTAAAACAAACCGCAGGATGTGGATAAAGTTGCTATTCCGGATCATTCTCTACGGTAGATTGTAATTCCAGGATTTCTGGCCTGTCCATATTCTCAATAATATATACGTTTTTGATGTTTGTCATATCATTGAACAGGTCCACGTCTATTTGATAAAAACTTTTTGAAACGTTGAGATCGAATTTTGAGATTACACCAATAGGGATGTCTTCAGGAAAAATGCTGGACATGGCTCCGGTAACTATCGTATCCCCGACCATCAGCTGAACCAACCTGGGGATATCTTCCAACTGAACCCTGTCAAAGCCTCTGGCATCCCAGGTCAGGGAACCAAAATTATTGGTGTTCTTGATCTTTGCATTGATGTTTGAATTGGTATTCAGAATACTCTGTACAACGGAATAGTTTTTTGAACAGGCCTCAACGATTCCCAGAATACCCTTGGCGGTTATTACCCCCATATCCTGCCGGATGCCCTGCTCAGTACCCCGGTCAATGGTGATATAGTTTTTACGGTTTCCGAAACTGTTCTTGATTACTTTGGCAGCAGTTACGCGATAACGAGCCCCCGCCGTATCCAGTTCCATGGTATCTGCCCGTGATGCATTGAATAGTTTATTCAGAAGCTCCTGATTATGCTCCAAAAGGTCATCATTTTCTGAATTCAATTTAAAGTATTTAGAAATATCGTTGCTGGTCTTATACAGACTGCCGGAAATCCGATTGGAAGAATTGAAGAAAATCGAACGATGGTAGGTATGCGACTGTACGGTAAGAAACAGGGAGATCAACAACAGGAGAAAAAACAACAGTGTGGTTTTAAACCGGATTATAAAGTTGATAATCTGTTGCATTCACTTTCGCTATTGGCGTTAGTTAATCGGCCTGAAACCCAGTGTGGGTTGAGAATATAACCCGGATCTACTTGATCAGGATGCTCTTGTAACGTTCCAGGTTTTTCAAGGCGATTCCTGTACCCCGAACTACTGCCCGCAGAGGATCTTCGGCAATATACACCGGAAGGTCCGTTTTTTGCGAAAGCCGGCGATCCAGGCCTCGCAGCATGGAACCACCACCTGCCAGGTAAATCCCGGTATTATAAATATCAGCTGCAAGTTCCGGGGGTGTTTGGGACAGGGTTTCCATAACCGCGTCTTCCACACGTAAGATGGATTTATCAAGAGCCTTGGCAATCTCTCTGTAGGAGATAGATACCTGTTTGGGCTTTCCAGTGAGCAGATCCCTACCCTGAACAGACATTTCATCCGGAGGGGATTGGAGATCCTCTGTAGCCGACCCTATCTGGATCTTTATATTTTCTGCTGTGCTTTCCCCAACGTAGAGGTTGTGCTGGGTTCGCATGTAATAAATTATATCATTGGTAAACACATCCCCTGCAATCTTCACAGATTTATCGCAAACAATTCCTCCCAGGGCGATCACCGCGATTTCGGTAGTTCCCCCTCCAATATCCACGATCATATTCCCCTTGGGCTGCATAATGTCTAATCCAATTCCTATTGCGGCTGCCATGGGCTCGTGAATAAGATAGACTTCCTTGCCGTTTACCCGTTCCGCGGATTCCTTAACTGCACGCATTTCCACTTCGGTAATCCCGGAAGGGATACAGATGACCATCCTCAAGGCTGGTGGAAACCACTTCTTTTTCAAGGCCGGAATGTTCTTTATGAACATATTGATCATCTTTTCCGAGGCATCGAAATCTGCAATTACCCCATCTTTAAGTGGCCGGATAGTCTTGATGTTTTCGTGCGTTTTGCCCTGCATCATATTTGCCTCTTTCCCTACGGCAATAATTTTGCCCGTAATTCGGTCCCTGGCAACAATAGAAGGGCTGTCCACTACTACTTTGTCAGCGTGGATGATTAAGGTATTCGCCGTGCCTAGATCTATGGCGATCTCCTCAGTTAAGAAATCAAAGAATCCCATTTAAGCTTTTTTCAGTTCCGATGATAGGGTGTATTTCATCGACAAAAGTAGTAAAATTAATGCTTAAAATGACGGGTGCCTGTCATTACCATTGAAATTCCGTTAGCATTACAATAATCGATGCTCAATTGGTCTTTTATAGACCCTCCCGGTTGTATCACACTGGTAATTCCACTTTTGTGAGCGATCTCTACACAGTCGGGAAAAGGGAAAAATGCATCACTCGCCATAACGGCCCCCTCCAGATCAAAATCAAAGGAAAGCGCCTTGTGTATGGCCTGGTTAAGCGCATCCACACGGGAGGTTTGGCCCGTGCCGCTGGCACAGAGTTGCTTTCCCTTTACCAAAACTATGGTATTGGATTTGGTGTGTTTACATACTTTGGAGGCGAACAGCAAATCCTCAACCTCTTTTGAAGCTGGCTTAACATCGGTTACAAACTTCAGGTTTTCCCCGGAGTCTGTGATGTCGTCACGTTCCTGAACTAAGGCTCCATTGAGGCAGGTTCTTGTTATTGTTTTGGGAAGGCTGCTATGTTTCTGAACAAGCAGAATTCTGTTTTTCTTCCCTTTCAGCACTTCCAGGGCCTCTTCGGCAAAGGAAGGGGCAATGACCACTTCGCAAAAGAGCTTATGGATTTCGTTGGCTGTGGATAGATC
>JABDRK010000227.1 GCA_013041785.1 Eudoraea sp. | reverse complement strand
CAGTAACATAAAGACCAATTCATCGGCATTGCCATAGGTAAAGAGGATATAACGCAACACCCAGGCCAGCATCCCGAAAAGGATGGTCTTTTTAAACCCGTATCGTGCAAAGAACAAGGGCAGTAGCAGCATAAAGACAACTTCGGAAGCCTGCCCCATAGTCATTTTTCCGGCTGGATTGGTAACCCCAATCTCCCCCAGGAACTGTCCCGCATGCTGGTAGTAAAAGGCCAGGGGGATACAAATCAGTATGGAGGCCACAAAGAAAACCAGAAAGTTCCGGTCTTTCAGCAGTTTCAGGGCATCCAGGCCCAGGATGCCCGAAATAGAGACTTTTTCCGATCTATCTACCCTGGGGGGTGTTTTTGGTAAAGTAAAGCTAAATACTCCCAGAAATGCAGAAGCTGCTGCGGTCATGAGAAAGGTATTTCGAAGCATCCCCTGTGCCACGTTTTCCTCAGCGTCCCATTGAAATACATAGCTGATCACCAGTCCGGCCGCAATCCAGCCTACTGTTCCAAAAACCCGGACCAGAGAAAATTGTTTAGCCGGATTATCCATTTGGTTAAAGGCCACGGAATTAACCAGGGCAAGGGTAGGCATATACAGGATCATATAGCCCAGGATATAGGGGTAAAAGAGCACAAATTCCTCAGCATTGGCCATTTGGTACATTAAAAATGCCCCTAGCAGGTGCAATAATCCAAGAATCCGTTCGGCATTAAAATACCGGTCGGCAATCAATCCAATAATAAAGGGAGCAATAATAGCCCCCCAGGATTGCGTAGAATAGGCCAGTGCAATCTCCGTACCTGATGATTTTAACGTGTTGGGAAGATATATCCCCATGGTTACAAACCAGCCCCCCCAAATAAAAAATTCGAGGAACATCATGAAAGACAACTGGATTTTAACCGTGGTTTTCATTGGTCGCCTGGTTTAGCGCTTGTAAAAAATATAATCCAATGTCAGGGGTTCAAGATTATTATTCCTAAATGCAGTGGCCATCTGGGCCCTATGGTGTGTTGAGTGATTAATAATATGGAACAAAATGTCCTGAAGTGAATTGGAATACATTCTCCCCTCAGAATTCTGATAATCGATCCGCCGCTCGAAATTGTCTGTATTTCTGATGATTTCAAATGTGGCCCGCTGGTTTTGGTAATGCATCTCTGCCCAAAGCGCGACCTCATGAAGCTGCCATACTTCCCTGTCGATTTTCGTATTCAGGATTCGGGCATTCCACAGGTAGTGTGCATTTAAAACATGACTAAACAGACGAATGACTTCATCAGGAACCGATTTCATTTCAGAGCAAGACGCGATAAGCTTCTTGTTGCAATAGAAGTTATAATCAAAAAGCTGATGGAAGAATGCTTTCATCTAGGGCCTTTTCAGTTTATTGAAGCATCTCTGAACTTTTGAGGATCAGGTCCCTGGTGGCTATGATCCCGGCTTCTTCTCCCAATTCATTGCCTTCATACTCTACGCCAACGAATCCGGAATATCCGGCATCTTTTACAATCTGCAGCATTTTGGCGTAGTCGATTTCGGTTTCATTTCCGGCTTCATCAAAATTGTGGGATTTGGCACTCACCGCTTTGGCATAGGGCATCAGTTCTTCCACCCCTTGGTAAATGTCATACTGTTCGGCGCATCCCTTACTATAGTCTGAAGGATCATTACGCCGGATACAGAAATTGCCGAAATCAGGCAGAGTCCCGCAATTATCCATGTTCACTGTTTGCATCACTTTAGCAAGCAAGGCCGCATTTGAGGACAAGCCTCCATGGTTTTCTACGATGACATTGACATTTTTTTCCTTGGCGTATGTAGCCAACTGTGTGAGTCCGTCTACGGAATTGGCAACCCATTCATCCGGGTCCTGGCTTCCTGATAAATTCACCCGTATGGAGTGGCAACCCATACCAGCCGCAGCATCCACCCACTTGAAGTGATTTTCCACAGCGCTTTTCCGCTCGGCGGCATCTGTTGTGGCCAGGTCTCCCTGCCCGTCTATCATTATGATGAGATTTTGAAGGCCATATTTTTCTGCCTCGGCGTTTGACTTAGTAACAAAATTATTCATCGCCTCCTCAGAGAATCCCGCAGCTTCTAGTTCAGGATGGTATAACTGGCTTACATACTCCAGGCCACTAAATCCCCAGGCACTCGCTTTTTCCGCAAATGAATACGGATCCACCCCGTCTTCGCGGATCATACGATGTATGGACCACTGGGCCAGGGACAACTGGAAGTCCGGGGTTTCAGAAATAGTTACTTCCTCCTCCGTTGCAGTTACTTCCTCAGATTTCTTTACTTCTTTGCAGGAAAATGCCGTGAATAAGATGGCAATTAAACAGACTAAACTCTTGTTGATTACAGTATTGTTTTTCATGATAACAGGTTATTATTTAATTGGTAAAAGCCCCCCAAATAAAGATCGCTACGGGAATATCCCTAACAAAAAGGGGGTACCTCTAAATGTAGAAAAATAATTTTATATTTAGCATCTATTTATCCAAAAAGGGTAAGACTTACATGAGTAATTTCTACTACAATGAAGAAGAGGCGTCGTATGACGCCATTGTTGTTGGTACGGGTATCAGCGGAGGTTGGGCAGCCAAGGAATTATGTGAAAAGGGACTAAAAACACTGGTGTTGGAGCGTGGTCCCATGGTACAGCATATCAGGGACTACAAAACTGCCAATATGGATCCCTGGGACTTCGACAATGGGGGGACCCTGAGTCGTGAAGATCAGGCCAAACAACTGAAACAAGCGAGAACCGGATACACTACACGTGCGGAGCATAACCATTGGTTTGTAAACGACCTGGAACACCCCTACAATGAGATCAAGCGCTTCGACTGGATGCGCGGGTACCATGTAGGCGGACGCTCCATTACCTGGGGCCGCCACAGTTATCGCTTTAGTGCACTCGATTTTGAAGCCAACAGCATCGATGGGATTGCGGTGGACTGGCCGGTACGCTATAAAGATATCGCACCCTGGTACGACAAGGTGGAATCCTATATAGGAGTAAGCGGGGAAAAACTAGGGTTAACCCAATTGCCTGATGGGCAGTTTGAACCCATGATGGAGCTAAATTGCCTGGAACAGCATATCCGGGAAAAGCTTATGGAGGCCTATGATGATCGGTTTATGACCTCCGGTCGGGTGGCCCACATCAACAGCGATAAACGATATGAAGGCAGGAACCGCTGCCAGTTCCGGGATCGCTGTATGCGGGGTTGTCCTTTTGGGGCTTACTTCAGCAGCCTATCTTCTACCCTGCCGGCGGCAGAACGCACCGGAAATATGACTATGAGGCCAGACTCCATAGTACATGAAGTAATCTATGACTCGGATACAAAAAAGGCAACAGGAGTAAAAGTAATCGATAGGGTAACTAAGGAATCTTATGTCTTTAAAGCCAGGGTTATTTTCCTCTGCGCTTCGGCCATAGCCTCCACTTCTATTCTTATGCAATCCAAATCAGACCGTTTTCCCAATGGAATGGGCAATGATTCTGACCAACTGGGCAGGAATATCATGGACCACCATTTGGATGCAGGCGCCTCCGGGAATTATGACGGGTTTGAAGACAAATATTACAAAGGGCGCAAGCCAGCAGGCATCTACCTGCCCCGTTTCAGGAATCTGGGCGGTAAATCAGATACAAAAGAATTTATCCGGGGGTATGGCTATCAGGGTTCCGCAACCCGAGGTAACTGGAAGGATGCCATAGCCGAGATGTCTTACGGTAAAAACCTTAAAGAAGCCATCCTTAAACCCGGAGGCTGGCGGTTTGGCATGAGTGGTTTCGGGGAGGTGCTTCCCAATGAAGACAACCGCATGACGCTCGATTACGATAAACTTGACAGCTGGGGCTTACCCACGGTTACATTTGATGCCGAATTCGGGGATAACGAATGGAAAATGCGGGAAGACATGAAGGAACAGGCGGTTGACATGTTGAAAAAGGCTGGCCTGCGTGATGTAGAAGCCTATGACGAACCGGGAGCCCTTGGACTAGGGATTCACGAAATGGGTACTGCCCGAATGGGTCGGGATCCCAAAACATCGGTATTAAATGGATATAATCAAATTCACACGGTTAAAAATGTTTATGTAACTGATGGGGCCTTTATGACCTCTTCTTCCTGTGTCAACCCATCACTTACCTATATGGCCTTTACGGCAAGGGCGGCAAATCACGCTGCTGAACAATTAAAAAAGGGAGCCCTCTGATGGACAGAAGAAAAGCGCTTAAAAATATGGGGCTGGCCTTTGGATATACGGTTGCTACTCCTACTGTAATTGGCCTGCTGAAAAGTTGTAAGAGTGAAGCGGCCATAAACTGGACACCCCGTTTTTTCAGCCCCGGAGAAGGTAAAGTGCTGATGAAACTCGTAGATATACTGCTTCCCAAAACAGATACTCCTTCGGCCTCTGAAGTCAATGTGCACATTTTTATCGACCGCTATTTGGATGAGGTCATACCTACAGATCAACAGGGATTTATCCGGATGCTCATGGGGAAATTTACAGGAGGTGCGCTCAGTGCATCTGGAAAAGAAACTCTGGATGAGCTGATTTTAGAAGATCTCGAACCGATCCTGGCCACAGCCCTGAAGGTGCAGGATCCGGAAACTGCGAAGGCAAACCAGGAAGCCCTTGGGGCCTATATGGAAGCCTTGGGCAAAGGTGAAACCCCTGAATTGGCCGATGAAATCGCCAATGCAAATTTTGCTACTACCCTCAGGGATTTTGCTATCTGGTCCTATAAAAACACGGAATATGTCGGGGAAGAGGTTTTGGCTTATGCTTCTGTTCCCGGAGAAAATATTGCCTGTGAAGATGTCGATAAACTGACTGGCGGTCGGGTTTGGTCTCCTTCAAGATAAATTTTTCCAGAGGAGGAAGCACATACCCCTTTGGTAACTTGTTATTTTAACAGTAAATATCCCTCTTTATACAATTTTTAAACAATTTGCTAATCCAAAAGCGCAATTTCTACGTAAATGATATAGATGTTCCCCTAAAATTGCTGATTATGGATTATTATATTGTCCTGTTGTGCGTTTATACAGTTATGTTCATTTTGTCTTCCGTACTAATACGACCACTTTTTAAAGACTGAAGACAATTGTTCTTCCCTCTCCTTATTAAGCTAATCCCATAGCTAAAGTAATTGCGCCTACTTCTGAGTTCCATTTTCTATTTCCCTATGCTCAACAGCAACGGTTATAAAACAAAACACCCTGGCCCGAGCCCTTCTAGTGAGGTGAGGACTCTTCCCGGGTGTTTTTCCGCTCAATAAACACTAATTATTACGGAGATCTAGGTATATCTCTTTAACGGCATCAGGAACCACACATCAGACAATCGTCGTCTGCCTGTCCTTCTTTAGCCCGTGCGATCAACTCCTTCATTTCCTCAGGCGACATGGGTTCTACTTCAGTTTCTGCTGCTGTTTCCGTTGCTTTTACAGGGGACGTTTTAACTTTAATGTCAGACGCAACCTTAGGTGTTGCCGCAATTACTTCTGCTTCAGCAGCTATGCTAACCGGCACCTCTTTTTTCTTGGTATTATCAAGAGTGAACTTAATGGCATCAACAGCTGCTTTTGTTCTGAGGTAATACATTCCTGTTTTCAGACCACTCTTCCAGGCGTAAAAATGCATGGAGGTAAGCTTGGCGTAATTCGCATTCTCCATAAACAGGTTAAGCGACTGGCTTTGGTCTATGAAATAACCCCGTTGCCTGGACATGTCTATAATGTCTTTCATGCTCAGTTCCCAGACTGTCTTATAAAGCTCCCTGATCTCTTCGGGGATTGTATCGATATGTTGAATGGATCCATTGGCCCGCATCAGTTCCTGTTTCATGTTCTCGTTCCATAATCCCAATTTAACCAGATCCTCCAACAAGTGTTTATTCACTACAATGAACTCTCCAGACAGCACCCTACGGGTATAGATGTTGGAAGTGTATGGTTCAAAACATTCGTTGTTCCCAAGTATCTGAGAAGTGGATGCAGTAGGCATTGGCGCTACCAGAAGGGAGTTCCGAACGCCATGTTTCTTAATGTTGTTGCGGAGTTTTTCCCAATTCCAGCGGCCCGATAATTCCTCATCTTTGATCCCCCAGAGGTTGTGTTGAAACTGCCCTTTGGATATGGGAGACCCTTTATACGTTTTGTAAGGGCCCTCTTCCTTGGCCAATTCCATGGAAGCCGTTACCGCCGCATAATAAAGCGTTTCGAAAATCTCCTGGTTAAGTTTCCTTGCCTCATCGGAAGTAAAAGGAAGTCGAAGCAGGATAAATGCATCTGCCAGACCCTGTACACCAAGTCCAATAGGCCGGTGGCGCATATTCGAATTTTTTGCTTCAGGCACAGGATAGTAATTCCTGTCAATTACCCGGTTCAGGTTTTTGGTTACCCTTTTTGTGACTTTATATAGCTCCCTATGGTCAAATTCCCCGTTTTTGATGAACATGGGCAACGCAATGGAAGCCAGGTTACATACCGCAACTTCATCCTTGGAGGTATACTCTAAAATTTCAGTACACAGGTTAGAAGACTTTATGGTTCCCAGGTTTTGCTGGTTACTTTTACGGTTTGCAGCATCCTTGTATAACATATAGGGGGTTCCGGTCTCAATCTGAGACTCCAGAATTTTTTCCCAAAGTTCTCTGGCTTTAACCGATTTACGCCCCTTCCCTTCCGCTTCGTATTGTGTATACAGCTTTTCAAACTCCTCACTGTGCGTGGAAAAAAGCCCCGGGCATTCATTGGGACACATCAGTGTCCATTCTCCATCGGCCTCAACGCGTTTCATAAACAGGTCGGGGATCCACATGGCATAGAACAGATCCCGCGCCCGCATTTCCTCCTTGCCGTGGTTCTTCTTGAGATCAAGGAATTCAAAAATGTCTGCA
>JABDRK010000225.1 GCA_013041785.1 Eudoraea sp. | reverse complement strand
TAAGTGACCTGGACAACTGGCCGAGGTGTGTGCAAATTGCCTGGCAATTGCACGATGAAATGGGTGTACTCCTTGATCGGCAGGATTACCTGATAAAACCGGAAGGATTTAACATCCCTTATGATGCAGAGGTAATACATGGTATTTCCACAGAACTGGCATCCCAAAAAGGTGAAGCCCTTGAGGTTGTACTCGAACACTTCAGCGAAGCCCTGGCCAAAGCCCGTTTTATTGTGGGGCAAAATGTAGGTTTCGATCTCAACATCATGGGAGCGGAGTTTCTTCGTTTGGAACAGGCTAATCTCCTGGAACAATTACCCATTCTCGACACCTGTACGGAGGATACGGCCTTATTGTGCAAAATACCCGGAGGTCGGGGAGGAAAATTTAAACTGCCTACCTTATCCGAATTGCATGCCTTCCTGTTCGACGAACCTTTTGTTGAAGCGCATAATGCGACAGCCGATGTGGAGGCTACGGCCCGCTGTTTCTTTGAACTGATCCGACAGGGCAAATTTACTGCAACCCAACTCAAGGCAGGTCCGGAGTACTTACAGGATTTTAAATCAGCCAATCCGGAACCCATCTCACTGATTGGTTTAAAGCACATCAACTTCAAGGAGGCTTCCAAAAAAATCAGGGAGCAGCTGGCCGAGGCAGAAAGTGATCTCTCCCACGCAGCCCTGGAAGAGAATATGGCCTCCCTGGCAGATGTTCCATTTGTCCATCTGCATAACCATTCCCAGTTTTCTGTACTGCAGTCGACCATACGGATTAAAGATTTGGTACGGCAAACCGCTGAATTCGGGATGACAGCAGTAGCCCTGACTGACCATGCCAACATGATGGGGGCCTTTCATTTTGTTAAAGAAGTAAAAGCCCACAACAAAACAGTCGAAGACCGCAATAAAGAAGCCCTGGAAAAGGGAGAAGAAGCCCGGTGGAAACCTATAACCCCCATTATCGGATGCGAATTTCACGTCTGTGAAGACCATACCAATAAAAATGTAAAGGACTACGGATACCAGGTGGTATTCCTGGCCAAAAACAAAAACGGCTACCACAACCTGGCCAAGATGTCCTCTCTGGCCTATACGGATGGATTCTACTATGTACCCAGAATTGACAAGAAGATCGTCTCCCAGTATAAGGACGACCTGATTGTGCTTACCGGGAACCTCTACGGAGAAATCCCTGCAAAAATCCTGAACCAGGGTGAAAAGCAGGCCGAGGAAGCCTTGATATGGTGGAAAGAATCCTTTGGTGATGATCTTTATGTGGAGATCATGCGGCACGACCAGGAAGATGAAAAACGGGCAAATAAAGTGCTTCTGGCCCTGGCAGAAAAACATCAAGTTAAGATTGTAGCGACCAACAATACCTATTATTGCGCCAAGGAAGATGCCAATGCACACGATATCCTGCTCTGTGTAAAAGACGGTGAAAAACAAGCCACGCCTATTGGCCGTGGGCGAGGCTATCGCTATGGCTTACCTAATCAGGAATACTATTTTAAGTCGGCCGAAGCCATGAAGTCCCTCTTTCATGACCTGCCCGAATCCATCCTGAATATTCAGGAAATTGTGGACAAGATTGAAGCCTTTGACCTCGCCCGGGAAGTGCTCCTGCCCCAATTTGATATTCCGGAAGAATTTATGGTAGCAGAAGACGAACAGCATGGAGGTAAACGGGGCGAAAACAACTACCTGAAACACATCACCTATGAAGGGGCCAAAAAACGCTATGCAGAAGTCACTGAGGCTATCCGGGAACGCATTGATTTTGAGCTGGAAACCATCGAAAATTCAGGTTATCCGGGGTATTTTCTGATTGTAGAAGACTTTATCCGTGAGGCCCGCAATATGGGAGTGTCAGTGGGTCCCGGACGGGGTTCTGCTGCCGGCTCGGTTGTAGCCTACTGCCTGGGGATTACCAATATAGATCCCTTGAAGTACGACCTGCTTTTTGAGCGGTTCCTCAACCCGGACCGGGTATCCATGCCCGATATTGATATTGATTTTGACGATGAGGGCCGGGGCAAAGTAATGGATTATGTGATCAACAAATACGGCGCCAACCAGGTAGCACAGATTATTACCTACGGCACCATGGCAGCCAAATCGAGTATACGGGATACGGCACGGGTGCTGGACTTGCCCCTTAATGATGCCGACCGCCTTGCCAAGCTGATTCCCAATATGGCCAAATTCGGGAAGATTTTCGGGGTGCCGGAAGCCGACCTGAAAAAGAAATTCCGCGCTGATGATCTGGACAAGGTTAACCAGCTGTTGAATATTTCTGAGGGGGATGACCTGGAAGCCGAAACCGTGAATCTGGCCCGGGTCCTGGAAGGTTCCCTGAGAAACACGGGGATACATGCCTGCGGTGTGATCATTACCCCGGACGATATCACCAATTTTGTGCCCATTGCCACAGCACGGGATTCGGACCTCTACGTCACCCAGTTCGACAATTCCGTGGTGGAAAGCGCCGGACTCCTGAAAATGGATTTCCTGGGGTTGAAAACCCTTACCCTGATCAAGGACACGGTCAAGATCGTAAAAGCCCGTCAGGGGATCGCCCTGGACCCGGATGCCTTCCCGCTGGACGACGAAAAAACCTATGAGCTCTTCCAGCGTGGAGATACGATAGGGATCTTTCAATATGAATCCGTTGGGATGCAGAAGCACCTGAAAGACTTGAAGCCCACGGTGTTTGACGACCTTATCGCCATGAACGCCCTGTACAGACCAGGGCCCATGGAATATATTCCCAGTTTTATCGCCAGGAAGCACGGGCAGGAAGACATTACCTACGACCTCCCCGAAATGGAGGAATACCTCAAAGAAACCTATGGGATTACAGTTTATCAGGAGCAGGTGATGCTCTTGTCCCAAAAACTTGCAGGTTTTTCCAAGGGTGAAGCCGACGTACTCCGCAAGGCTATGGGGAAAAAGATCTTTGCCCTGCTGCAAAAACTTAAACCCAAATTCCTCAATGGGGGGGAAGAAAGGGGGCACCCCAGGGAGGTCCTGGAAAAGATCTGGAAAGATTGGGAAGCCTTTGCCTCCTATGCATTTAATAAGAGTCACTCTACCTGCTACGCCTATATCGCCTATCAAACCGCATATCTCAAGGCCCATTACCCGGCTGAGTATATGGCTGCTGTGCTTTCCAACAACATGAACGACATCAAGCAGGTGACCTTTTTTATGGAAGAATGCAAGCGTATGGGACTGGAGGTTCTGGGTCCGGATGTCAATGAGTCCTATTACAAGTTTGCGGTAAACCAGAATAATGCGATCCGTTTTGGGATGGGAGCCATCAAAGGGGTAGGCCGTTCGGCTGTGGAGACCATAGTATCCGAACGAAAAGCCAACGGACACTATAATTCGGTATTTGAGCTGGCCAAACGCGTAGACTTGAGGGCTGCCAACAAAAAAGCCTTTGAAAACCTGGCCCTGGCCGGTGGATTTGATTCGCTGGGGAATACGCACCGTGCCCAGTATTTCCACCAGGTGGGCGATGGAATCACCTTCCTGGAAAAAGTGATCAAGTACGGGGCCAAGATGCAGGAAAATGAAAATTCGTCACAAGTAAGCCTTTTTGGCGAAGCCAGCGAGGTTCAGATCCCGGAACCTGAGATCCCACCCTGTGAGGAATGGGGGACCATGGAAAAACTACGCCGGGAAAAAGAAGTGGTCGGGATCTATATCTCCGGCCATCCCCTGGACGATTTCCAGAAAGAAATAAATGCTTTCTGTAATGCCAGTGTCTCTTTCTTTGCCCAACCTGAGGAGTATCTGAACCGGGAACTCACCTTTGCCGGGGTGATCACAGATGTACAGCATCGGATTTCGAAAAACGGCAAAGGATGGGCGGCCTTCACGGTTGAGGACTATACAGACACCCATGAATTCCGGATCTTTGGGGAGGAATACCTGAAATTCCGGCATTTCCTCATGATCAATTCCTTTATCCTGATCAAAGTATTTATCCGGGAGGGGTGGATAAACAGGGATACCGGAAAGAAGGGGGATCCCCGCCTGCAATTCAATCAATTCCTGTTATTGCAGGAGGCCATGGAAACCTTTGCCAGGAAACTGACCATAAAACTGCGACTGGAGCAGGTGCGGGAAGATCAGATCAATCAGCTCAAAGATACGCTGGTGTCCTACAAAGGGAAACACCCACTTAACTTCACCATATACGAATTGGAAGAGGAAATCAAGGTTACCCTGGCCAGCCGGAAACAGAAGGTACAGATCACCAGTGAACTATTGACTGCCCTGGAAGACCAGGAGGTCCATTACAAGTTAAATTAAAAGGTATTTTATATAGGCTGTACTGATAACTGCATAGGAAAAATGAATGCATGCAGTATAAGGAAAAGGGCAAATATTTAACTAAATTTGCATAATTATAAAAATTGATAATCATGGCATTAGAAATAACCGATGCTACATTCGACGAAGTAGTACTGAAAAGTGATAAACCTGTGGTGGTAGACTTTTGGGCAGCCTGGTGCGGCCCTTGCCGAATGGTAGGACCTATCATTGACGAGGTGAGTGAAGAATATAAAGGAAAGGCCGTAGTAGGAAAGGTTGATGTGGATAACCACCAGGAGTACGCGGCAAAATACGGAGTACGTAATATTCCTACCGTTTTGGTTTTCAAAAACGGTGAGATCGTAAGCCGACAAGTAGGCGTTTCGCCCAAGAAAGTTTATACAGATGCTATTGACGCGGCAATGTAAGCGAGTTTTACACGAGTAATACAGGAAGGTCCGGTTTATGCCGGACCTTTTTTGTTTTATCTTAGTAGTCTGTTTTAATTATGCATATCCCTTCGGAACTTCATAAAGCCCCTTTATTCCAGAACCTGGAACTGCTGGCCAAGCAGGTGGTTGAAGGTTTTATCAGTGGCATACACAAGAGTCCCTTTCACGGGTTTTCGGCCGAATTTGCAGAGCACAAAATCTACAATACCGGGGAGAGTACCAAGCATATCGACTGGAAGCTGTTTGCCAAAACAGACAAGCTGTACACCAAACGTTACGAGGAGGAAACCAACCTGAGATGCCATATGATCCTGGACAATTCCGCTTCCATGTACTACCCGGAGATAAAGCAGCTGGATATTGACCACTTAAACAAAATTGGGTATGGGGTGCTGGCCATTGCTGCCCTGATGAACATCCTTAAAAAGCAGCGAGATGCTGTTGGGCTCAGTGTATATTCGGATACCTATAATTTCTATACTCCTGAAAAAGGGAGCGAACGCCACCACCAGATGCTGCTTACCAAGCTAAGTGAAATAAGCCTTGATCCCAATCCGGCTAAAGAGACCAGAACCTATACGTTTTTGCACCAGATCGCCGAAAAGATCAAGCGGCGCAGTCTAATCTTTCTGTTTACGGATATGTTCCAGACCGCACGGGACAATGACAAGCTTTTTGATGCCCTCCGGCATTTAAAATACAACAAACACGAGGTGGTGTTATTCCATTTGCTGGATCATGAGACCGAGGCCCAGTTCAATTTTGAAAACACCCCCAGGCGTTTTGTAGACGTGGAAACAGGAGCTCATATCGATGTCTATCCCGATACCCTGAAAGCAGCCTACCAGGAAGAACTGGAAGAATATGTAAAGACGATTAAGCTGAAGTGCGGGCAATACAAGATCAAATATGTGGGGGTGGATATCAGGGACCAATTTCAAAAGGTTTTGAATACTTTCCTCATTGAACGGCAGAAATTTGTCTAGTGCCGGAATTTTAAATTTTTTATTTGCGGATATGAATTAGGAGCGTATATTTGCACCCACCTTTACTTCAGTAGAAGTTACGGTAGACAAAAAACGCTTTATACAAGCAGTTGAGCAAGGTTTGAATCCGACTGTTGTCGGAGTACTGACGGGAAGTCAGCATAAAATCATTGGTCTGGTAGTTCAGTTGGTTAGAATACCTGCCTGTCACGCAGGGGGTCGCGGGTTCGAGTCCCGTCCAGACCGCA
>JABDRK010000223.1 GCA_013041785.1 Eudoraea sp. | reverse complement strand
CCGCTGGTATTATCTGCTTTATGAGCTCGACGAGGATTTTAAGGAGCTTTTCAAGGTTAAAGCAGAATTTGATACTGCAATGGATTACTCCATTAAAAATATTAAGGATTTTGCCGGTGTTGCCTATAAAATGCAGCGGGAAAATGCCTTGCACAATATTAATGACGAAGCCATGGCACGGTTGATCGAACACGCCTCAAGAATGGCTGAGGACAGGGATAAAATTTCCATTAAATTTCGTGAAATCCGTGATATCATTCATGAGGCTGATCACTATGCTCGTACCGCCAAAAGGAAAACAATTTCTGCTCAACATATCGAAGACGCTATTGAGGCTCGCTATTTTCGCTCCAACCTTATACAGGAAAAGATCAATGAAATGATAAAGAAAGGGCGACTTATGATCGACCTTCAGGAATCAGTAGTAGGACAGATAAATGGTATTTCAATTCTTGATCTGGGGGATATTCGCTTTGGAAAACCCAACAAGATTACGGTCAGTATCGCTACCGGTAAAGTGGGGCTAGTCGATATCGAAAGGGAAGCCAAATTGTCCGGACCCATTCATACCAAAGGAACGCTTATCCTACAGGGATATTTGCTCGAAAAATATGGGCAAGACAAACCGGTGAGCCTCTATGCCAGTCTGGTATTTGAGCAGAGCTATTCGGAAATTGATGGGGACAGTGCTTCTTGTGCAGAGTTGTTCGCACTGCTATCCAGTCTCTCTGAATTACCTATTAAACAGGGAATTGCTGTTACCGGATCCATAAACCAAAAAGGAGAATTACAACCCGTTGGGGCCATAAATCAAAAAATAGAAGGATTCTTTGAAGTTTGTGCACAGGATGGTTTAAATGGGGAACAGGGCGTTATAATCCCGAGCCCGAATCTGGATAACTTAATGCTGAAGAAGGAAGTTGTTACTGCTGTTGAACAAGAACTGTTTAAAATTTGGGCCATAGATACCGTAGATGACGGACTGGAAATCATAACAGGATTTCCGGCAGGTAAACGGTTACAGGGAGGATCCTTCTCAAAAAATTCTGTTCATTACAGAGTTGATGAAAGAATCAACCAGCTCAACAAGAATATTCTCGCAGCAGCCCAAGCCGGGCAAAGGGAAGAACTCCTAGCGGACTAATATCAAACTCTGGGAAGATCGCCCTCGCCTTTCAGTGGAAGTTTGGACTCACCCATCAAATAGGTGTCTACATGATACGCGGCCTGCCTTCCTTCGGAAATGGCCCATACTATAAGGGATTGCCCCCTGCGCTGATCACCGGCAACAAATACGCCGGGGACATTGGTTTTGTAGTTTGCCACCGATGCTTTTATATTCGTTCGCGGATCCATGTCCAGCCCGAGCTCATCTGCTATTGTCATTTCAGATCCGGTGAATCCAAGGGCCAATAATACCAGGTCACATTTCCATTCTTTTTCTGAACCCGGAATCTCCTTCAAAACAGGGCGTTGACCGGGTACTTTTTCCCAGGCTACCTCCACGGTTTTCAATGCAGTGACATTACCCTTATCATCCCCAATAAACTCCTTGGTTGAAATACTAAAAACCCGCTCGGCCCCTTCTTTATGTGAAGAACTGGTGCGTAAACGCATCGGCCAAAACGGCCAGGGTTGGTCCTCGGGTCTTTCTGTAGTTGCTTTGGGCATGATTTCAAAGTTCACCACGGATTTAGCGCCCTGCCTGAAGGAGGTGCCTATACAATCCGATCCTGTGTCCCCTCCGCCAATAACAATAACGTGTTTATCCCGGGCAAGCACTTCGTTTTCAAACCGGGTTATTCCTCCCACACGGCGGTTATTCTGGGCAAGGAAGTCCATAGCCTGTACCACACCCTTAAGGTCGGCTCCTTTTATTGGAAGTTTTCTCCTTACTGATGCCCCGCCACAAAGTATGACCGCGTCAAATTCGGATTGCAGTTTTTTGGCAGGAATATCTTGCCCGACGTTTACACCACAACGAAATTCGATACCCTCTTCCTCCAATACCGCCAAACGACGGTCGATAACGTCTTTTTCCATCTTGAAATCAGGGATGCCGTA
>JABDRK010000222.1 GCA_013041785.1 Eudoraea sp. | reverse complement strand
GATCTGGTTTATGCCCACAGGCTGGCGACCTGCTGATGTAGCAGAAAAATATCCCAGGACCATTATCGAGGATGTATACCGTTTTAAGCGTTATCAAACGCCGGCAAGCGCAGCGCTCAAGGCCTATGCCATATTTCAGATGCTTTTTACACTGATCTTACTACTGTTTATGTTTTACAGTTACAGTGACATCGGATTTGATGGATTGTTGTTGTTTGGCGCTTACGTATTTATTGGTATTTATGGATACACCACCCTGATGGATCGCAATGGGACTGCTGTTTGGATTGAGGCCATACGCGGAATTGCGGGTATTTGGCTGATCTGGTCCACCGGCGACTGGTTTGGGATTGATACCCTCTTGCCTCAGGGGAGCCTTTTGGTGGGCGTATATTTTCTAATTACGATTCTTGGGGCTATTTACTTTACTTATGTGGACAGGCCTGCCGTACTCAAAACAGCGCTTTAAATCCGTTATCATGAAACAGGAAATCCGACCGTACATATTATCAGAAAATAACTGGCAGCACCTAAAAGAATTCCGATATGATCTGGCTGTTTTACCCTGGGGGGCTACTGAAGCCCACAACTATCACCTTCCTTACGGAACCGATAATTATGAAGGGGAATCCCTGGCTGCTGAAGCGGCAGGATATGCCTGGGAGGCCGGAGGTAAACTGGTGGTTTTGCCCGGCATCCCTTTTGGGGTAAATACGGGGCAATCTGATATTTATCTGGACATTAACCTAAACCCCTCCACACAATTGGTGATCCTTGCTGATATCATAAGCACTTTGGATAGGCAGGGGATAAAAAAACTCCTGATATTCAATAGTCATGGGGGTAATAATTTCAAACCTTTGGTTCGGGAACTGGGTCTGAAATTCCCGGAAGTGTGGATTTGTTTCTCCAACTGGTTTCATGCCCTTGACCGTGATACGTTTTTCCAGGAATCCGGTGACCACGCCGATGAATTGGAAACCAGTTTAATGTTGCATTTAAAACCGGAATTGGTGTTGCCCCGGGATACCTGGGGGGAGGGTACAGCAAAAGAACATCGAATCGGAGCGTTTAAAGAAGGCTGGGCATGGGCAGAACGCAAATGGTCTCAGATTAGTGCAGATACGGGCGTGGGAAATCCGCAGGCCGCTACAGCTGAAAAGGGAGCGCGCTATTTTGAAGCGATAACAAAAAAATTAGGAGGGTTTATGCTGGAGCTCTGTAAGGCTGATAGGAATAACCTGTATCAATAAATCCTATTTCCGTTTCAGTTCTTCAACCAGTGCCACATAGTTTTTCATGGCTTCTTGCCGATTTAAATTTTGTGCCTGTATCAGGGCATTAGCCTTGAAGGCATTGATCAAAGGCGTTTTACTACCCGGGTTATCGTAGTTCTTATTGGCAATTTTGTAGTAGGCATATAATTTTAAGAGGAAATCTGCAGGCAACGGATCCGTATAGCTGTTGATATAGTCAACAGCCTCCTGAAACTCATCATATAGGGGGTCATTACTCATCGTCATCACCTAATGTAGCAATACAGGTTTTCGCCCCAACTACCTTCTGATTCATCTTAACTGTGACTATACTATCCAGGGGTAACAAGAGATCAACACGGGAACCGAATTTGATAAAACCAGCATCCTCACCCTGCTGTACGTTCTCACCCACTTCTGCATAATTCACAATCCTACGTGCCACCGCACCGGCAATTTGCCGGTAGAGAATATCCCCAAACATAGGCGTATTGATCACCACCGTAGTGCGCTCGTTTTTTTCACTGGATTTAGGATGCCAGGCAACCAGGTATTTTCCCGGGTGATATTTGGAGTATTTAATTACACCGCTGGCGGCGTAACGGGTAACATGCACATTAATCGGCGACATGAATATGGAGACCTGAATCCGTTTGTCTTTAAAATACTCTTTTTCTTCCACTTCCTGAATAATCACGACTTTTCCATCAACCGGTGCCAGGATTTCATCAAAATTCTTTTTTGCTATCCGCTTGGGGTTTCTGAAAAACTGAAGGATGAGGATGAGCAGTACTAAAGCCCCTATCTGAAGGGCGTATTTAAGCCATAAGAGATCCACGTAAAAATTGGCAAGGATAATTATTACGGCAGTAATGAAGAAGGTAGTCAATATGATCCGTTGTCCCTCCTTATGAAACATAGGCAAAAATGTTGAGCGTTAAATAGGCAAATGGTGCTGCAAATATAAGACTATCCAGCCGGTCTAGCATACCCCCGTGGCCGGGAAGAATGGCACCGCTATCCTTAACACCCGCCTGGCGTTTGAGTTTAGATTCAAGCAAATCTCCCATACTTCCTGTTATTACGATCACTGCTGCCAGGATTAACCATTGTTCAGAACTGAGGATAGGTTCATATTTTGCTAATAAATAGGCAGCCAACAAGGTAAATACGAACCCCCCAAGGGTGCCTTCAATTGTTTTTTTCGGGGATATGGATGGATATAACTTGTTCCTGCCGATAGACTTCCCCACCAGATAGGCAAAGGAATCGTTTACCCAGATGAGAATAAATATCCCCATGATCAGATATTTTGCAAATTCCTTCTCGTTATACGGGATCATGGTTAGGAATATACAACCTCCGCCAATATAGAATAAGCCAGTAATGAATTTTTGGTAGTTGAAATAAAGCCTGCGTTTTTTCGAGAATAAATAAACCAATAACGCCATGTTCACGGTGAGCGTTAGCAACATTAGTATATAGATAAGTATGTGGTCCTGAATAAGGTAAATATAGGCCCACCAAAGCCCCAAATAAGCGATAAAAATATAGTACCCCCTGAGGTGTACCAGCCGTTTGTATTCGTATAGACAGGCCAGTCCGAAAACCATAAACAAAAAATCGAAAGCGTCTGAACTAAGGAAAATTGCAGATAGTAACAGGATGACATATAATGCCCCTGTTATGAGTCTCCTTAGCAATTCTTTCATACTAAAGGTCTTCCAAAAGTAATAGGTACAAGTGCTTGTTGCTGCTCCCGTAAGTTAGAAAATCATCCTCATTTTCCTCCGTAGCCTGGAAATGTTTGATCGTGGTGATATTTCCGGGGATACTTGCCTTATATTTTCGCTTAATGGTTTTTAATCCCTCTCCGATGGATTCCACAAGCTGACTCGTAGTGGCAAATACAATGACGTTTTCAGGAACTTCGTTGATCTTCTTTTCCTTTAACTGATTCGAAGAAACCAGGATGGAGCCATTCTGCGCCACCAGGTGTTCACAGGTAGTGAAAAATACCTCGCTTTCTTTTGCCTTATGTGTAAATTTGAGGTTTTCCTTGGCAAACCGTTCTTCAAGGAGTGGATTTAAGGTAAAGAAAGGATGATCATGCCATCCATTTTCATCCAGGATATTTTTAAGGGCATTGGATACTTCATCAAAGGAATCGCAGTACAAAAATTTACCTCCGTTCTTCTTGAAATGGATAGTGAATTTTTCGTCTCCGGGCAACTGAAGGTCGGGCATGTGAACCCCACGGGTTTCCGCGGTTTCCTTGGTAACCTTTTTTTTGCCACCTCCAAATAATTTGTCCAAGAGACCCATTCGCTTTGTGTAGCTTCACATTGCGCTCGATACTATTAAAAACGCAGCAGAAACTTATTTATTTTCTTCGGCAGACTCCTCAGGAGTAAGACTTCCTGAAGGAATTTCCTGTCCCTTCTGATCAAAATGCTTTTCGTGAGGTCTCCTACCGAATATCTTTTCTAAATCCTCCTTAAAGATAACTTCTTTTTCCAATAATCGCTCTGCAAGTTCAGTGAGTTTGTCCTTATGCTCTTCCAGAACTGCCAGAGCCCGCTGGTATTGTTCTTCTATAATCGCAGAGATTTCCTGGTCTATCTTCTGGGCGGTTTCTTCACTGTAGGGTTTAGTAAAACCATATTCATTCTGTCCGGAAGAATCGTAGTAAGTCAGGTTTCCAATCTCGTCATTCATTCCATAAATAGTGACCATTGCCCGGGCTTGTTTTGTTATCTTTTCAAGGTCGCTTAAGGCCCCTGTCGATATCTTGTCAAAGATGACTTTCTCTGCGGCACGGCCTCCCAGGGTAGCGCACATATCATCTTTCATCTGTTCCGGACGAACGATCAAACGCTCTTCCGGTAAGTACCAGGCGGAGCCCAGGGATTGACCCCTTGGAACGATGGTAACCTTAACCAAAGGAGCCGCATGTTCCAGCATCCAGCTTACCGTAGCATGGCCAGCTTCGTGATAGGCGATGGTGCGTTTTTCCTCAGGGGTAATGATTTTGTTCTTCTTTTCCAGTCCACCTACAATACGGTCAACGGCATCCAGGAAGTCTTGTTTGCCCACCGCTTTTTTCTCTTTCCTGGCTGCAATGAGTGCGGCTTCGTTACATACATTGGCTATATCTGCTCCTGAGAATCCCGGGGTTTGCCGGGCCAGGAAATCGAGGTCCAGGGTTTCCGCAGTTTTGATGGGTCTGAGGTGTACCTCAAATATTTCCTTTCTTTCCCTGATATCAGGTAAATCCACATAGATCTGACGATCGAACCTTCCGGCTCGCATCAGGGCCTTATCCAGCACATCAGCACGGTTGGTAGCCGCCAGCACAATAACATTGGTATTGGTGCCAAAACCATCCATTTCTGTGAGCAGTTGATTCAGGGTATTTTCACGTTCGTCATTTGATCCGGTAAAGTTATTTTTACCTCTGGCGCGCCCAATGGCATCGATCTCATCGATAAAAATGATTGAAGGGGATTTATCCTTAGCCTGTTTGAAAAGGTCTCTAACCCTTGAGGCTCCAACTCCTACAAACATTTCTACAAAATCCGAACCTGACAAGGAGAAAAAAGGAACCTTTGCTTCACCAGCAACAGCCTTGGCCAATAGGGTCTTTCCTGTCCCGGGAGGTCCAACCAACAGGGCCCCTTTGGGAATCTTTCCTCCCAAAGAAGTATACTTATCCGGGTTTTTCAGAAATTCGACGATCTCTTCAACCTCTTCCTTGGCCCCTTCCAGTCCGGCTACATCCTGAAATGAAGTACGGGTATCCGTCTTTTCATCAAACAGCTTAGCTTTGGATTTACCAATATTAAAGATCTGCCCTCCGGCACCGCCACCGGCACCACCAGACATCCTTCTCATCAGATAGATCCAGATCCCAATGATTAGTACAAACGGTAAGATCGTAAACAACAATTCCATGAATACATTGGATTCCTTGTCGAATTCTACGATGGTATCCAGACTATTCTCTTTCTTGATTTCTGAAATATCGCTCTGGAAAAGCTGCAGGTCTCCATAATCCAGTACGTATTGTGGAATGGCACCTGTAGTTGGGAAGAGCGGTTTTTCAGCAACGTCTTTGTGCACGTCCTTTTGTAAGGCTTCTTCCGTCAGATAGACTTTGGCCTCATCCATATTGGTAATGATGACAATCTTTTGGATATCACCATTCCTCAGGTATTCCTGCAATTCCGAGGTAGTCGTCTTTTTGGTTGATGAAAGCCCATCGCCCCCAAAAAACTGGAAGCCAATGAGTAATATGGCGATAAGGCCATAGATCCACCATGCGCTGAATCTCGGTTTTTTCTGTGGGGTTTTATTTTCTTTTGCCATTGTGTTCCTTTACTGGTTAAAACTACCTTCTACCATAGTCATTTTTGCATCTCCCCAAAGGCCTTCTATATCGTAGAATTCCCTTACCTGTTGCTGGAATACATGCACAACTACATTAACATAATCCAACAAGACCCATTCGGCGTTTTCTCTTCCTTCAACATGCCAGGGTTTGTCCTTAGATGCTTTGCTTACGGATTTTTGGATGGAATTGACTATGGCGTTAACATGAGTATTGGAAGTGCCATTACAAATGATAAAATAGTCGCAAACGGTATTCTCAATTTCCCTAAGGTCAAGTAGGTTTATTTCCAGTCCTTTAACTTCTTCAATTCCGTGTAAGATCAGGGCAATTAGCTCATCTGCACTAGCTTTCCTTTTCTGCATTCAATATTTTTAGTTTGTACAAAGTTATTATTTTTTTGTTTTGCCGGCCATTGTTTTTAACATAACATTGTAGCGGAAAACCATCTGCCTACCATGCATTTGATCAAACTTGGTGCCACGGATTCGACCAATGCCTATCTCAAGGAACTATTGGCCTCAAAGGATGCCCCGGATGGCACGGTAGTACAGGCAGAATGCCAACAAAAAGGAAGAGGGCAGATGGGGAGAGAATGGCACTCAGAACCGGGTAAAAACTTGACATTCAGTATATTAAAAAAGTTTAACACCTTTCCAGTCACCAGGCAATTTCTACTAAATATCATCAGCTCCCTGGCTGTTGTTGAAGTGCTCAACACCTATGACGTACCGGAACTTAAGGTAAAATGGCCTAACGACATTATGTCAGGTAATCAGAAGATATGCGGCATTCTGGTTGAAAATGTGGTCAAGGGCAGGACATTGAAAGCAGCGGTGATAGGGATAGGGCTCAATGTGAATCAGGAGGATTTTCCATACGGGCTGAACGCGACCTCCATGAAACTGCATACAGGAAGTGAAGCTGCCTTGGATAACCTTTTGGAGGCTCTCGTACATGCTATAGAAGCGGCGATAGAGACTTTCCTGCAAGCGCCGTATAATGAGGTCAGAAAGGCATATGAAGCCTTGCTCTTTGCAAAAGGGATCCCGTCAGTTTTCGAAACACGGAAAGGTCAAAAGTTTTCAGCAAGGGTAAAAGGAATAGATGAAACCGGGCAACTTCGTTTACAACACGATACTGGAGATGTACGAACGCATCAATTCAATGAAATAAAGATGCTTTTCGGATAAGACATCTATTGCAAGCGGGCAGATCAACCTATTTTACTCATATTTTCAGAAAGGGTGCCAATAAAATTGGTGATCGGGGTTTTGATCATCATGGCCATCATGGCATTGAATTCCCCTTCAAAACTGAGATAGACTTCACTCTGTGCTTCCCCAGTTTCTGAAATATGGGCGGTTAGGGTAAAGGGCAGTTTTTCACTGGCAGCACCGAGAACCACTTTGGAATTCGGGATTTCTTCTTTTTTTCTGAGCGCTATTTCGGGCATCCCTTTGAGGGCAAACAAAAAGGTGTCTGGGTTAACCACTTCGAATTTGTCCACATTGTCTGGCATGAGGACTTCAAAATTCTTGGGTTCAGTAAGGAATTCAAAGACGTCCTTACTGCTTTTGCCGATGGTATTTTTTGGACTTTCTATGTGCATATCAATCAGTATTCCAGGCTCCGGGATTTTGTCGCCAGTTTATCAGTGTATCCAGTTGCTCTTCCTTTATATAGCTTGTTTCAGTGGCCCGTTTAATTAGGTGGTCATAGTCTGACAAGGTGTGCAGGTCTACCCCTTTCTTTTCAAAATTGCGACGCGCTTCTTCAAACCCGTAGGAAAATATGGCAACCATACCTTTAACCCGTGCTTTTTCAGCTTCAAGGGCGGCCACCGCATTAAGACTGCTTTTCCCTGTACTGATCAGATCTTCTATGACAACCACTTTCTGATTGGCCTCGAGGTAACCCTCTATTTGATTTTTTCTTCCATGTGACTTCGCTTCAGGACGGACATAAACGAAAGGAACCCCGAGATATTCCGCGACCAGAATCCCAATGCCAATAGCTCCTGTAGCTACCCCGGCAATCACTTCAGGCTTTCCATAAAGGGCCTCTACCTGCTTGCCCATTTCCTCCCGTATATAGTTGCGAATAACTGGATAGGAAAGAATTATCCTATTATCACAATATATTGGTGATTTCCAACCAGAAGCCCATGTAAATGGATTTTCCGGTCTCAACTTAATTGCATTAATTTGCAACAGAAGTTCTGCTGTTTTCTCCGCGGTATCTTTGTCCAAAACCATTTCGCAAATGTATAAAGTTTTTGTTAAAAACGCTCCGCTGATTTTAACGAATAAGCTCTCAGAAACCAACAACGGCGAATACTTTCTCCTGAACAGTGATGCAATCTACAAAGCCATAGATGCTCTGGTTAACAAACGTCTGGAAACAGCCTATATCTATCATCCGAACAACGAGGAAATCCTTAAAAAGTTCACCAAGAAAATTCCTCTGGAAGTCGCAGCAGGAGGTGTGGTAACGAACAAGGAAGGGAAAGTCCTGTTTATTTACCGAAACAATAAGTGGGACCTGCCCAAGGGGAAATTGGACAAGGGGGAAACCATAGAGGAATGTGCTATACGCGAGGTAGAAGAAGAGACAGGGGTAAAAAATCTCAAAATTGAAAACTTCCTTAAAACTACCTATCATATTTTTAAAAGCGGCGGGAAATACCGACTCAAAGAGGTGCATTGGTTTGCCATGAAAACGAATTACAAAGGCGATTTGAAAGGGCAAAAAAGCGAAGGGATTGTAAAGGTAAAATGGAAAGGCCCCAAAAAGATTCAAAAGGCCCTGGAGAATTCCTATACCAATATCAAGGAGCTATTCGGACACTAGTTGGTCTTCCGGGACTATGCGATATACCGGATATCGCATAAACCCTTTTTCCGCATAGGGAGAGTTTTCATAAATCCAGTAGAGTTGGCGATAGGCACTGGTACTGAAATTTTCGTCTGTTTCCTTTATCTCTGAAAATTCGTTTCTTAATTCGTCGTTCTCCCGGAGTATTTCCCATGCTAAATCCTCAAAAACGTAGGGGGAGAAACCTTCTTTTCTTTGCAGTATGGGGTCGAAAAAATTCCAGTTAAAGAAGGAATCCGGTGCGGCCGGTTCCAGTGTTTCCAACAGGTATCGAATTCCGGGCTGATCAGTAGGAATCCAGAGGTCTCCCTCCCTGAGTTTCACCGTATCCCTGATGGAACGTACACGGGTGTTGTAGTGCGGATAATGCCCCTCGTAGGCCCTGGGCCTGGTCTTGTAATCCGCGATGTAATATATTTCGGCGATTAGGGTGGTGTCCTTCTGGAGACGCGAATACGCAATCAGATTCCGGTCTAAATGGACCCCAAGATGATCCCATCCTTTTTGAATGATATAGGCTTCAGGGATAGTTACCGAATCTGCAGGCTTAAAATAATTGAAGTAGGGAATGGTTTTCTCAAAGGGCCGGTTCCGATCGTACTTTAGCCTTGGGAGTTGGGTAACCTCACTTATCAGAGTATCCGCTTCATAGCCCTTGAATTGCAATTGGGAAATCCGTGTGGAATCCACCATCCATCGGAGAGGGTAGGAGGTCCAGTTTTGATGACGGGTCTGGGCTTCCAATCTTAATTTTCTGATCGCTTCCCCTTTTTCCTCGGTGATTTCAACCAGATTTTTCATCAAGGCATAGGTGCCCGCTACACGCGCTTTATACGGTTTAAGCATATGGGTTTCTACCATGAGCCCTAGGGTATTCCAGAGTGTCGTATAACCGGTTGAATACCGGGGCCTGTCCATAAACTGACTAAATCCGGATTCCGGAACCCGGTTAAATACGTTTACATAAGGAGTAATGTCCCAGTCTTCCTGAGCAAGAGCGTTTTCCAGGGCAGGTTGCAGCTCCTGATGCAGGAATTCCCCCAGGGCACCTCCAAGCTTATTATGCTGGGTAAATAAATGGGTTAGGGTGTATTGATAATCGGCCCCGTTACTCACATGATTATCTACAAAAACATCAGGTTTTACCAGATGATAGATGGTTGCAAAACTCGCTGCATTCTTAGTGTCAGCCTTTATAAAATCCCGATTCAGGTCATAATACCGGGCATTTCCACGGAAACCATGGCGTTCAGGACCGTTTTGGTTTACCCGGCTCGAACCATTGCGATTAAGTGCGCCTCCTACGTTGTAAACGGGGATGGTAACCAATACCGTATTTTGGGGGGCATGCATTTTTCCTACGGCCAGATCGCGGAATAAAAGCATGGTAGCGTCTATGCCGTCACTTTCACCAGGATGAATCCCGTTATTGATGAGGATAATAGCCTTTTTCTCACGGATCTTCTGGAAATTAAAATCTCCATCCGGATTGAAGGTAACGATATGCAGGGGAAGCCCGATGTCTGTATCCCCAATGGATTGTATATTGATCTCCGGGAATTCTTTAGCCAGGCGGATATAAAAAGCTATCGTTTCTTCATAGGTAGCCGTTTCGTTTCCCGAGCCCTGTTCAAAGGCGGTTTTATATTCCACGACCTTAGTTTCCATACTGCGTTCGCAGGACCAAATAATTCCTGCTAACAGCAACGATATCAATAGCTTATCCCGCATATATTCCAATCAAACCATATTCAGGAATAAAAATAGGGAAAATTAAGAGGATGGATATGCCGCCTAAGCCACCTGTGTTATTTCAATCAGGTCTTTTCGACGGATGGGCTTGTTCTTGTACTCGATCAGATGATGGGTTTGTGTTTGGTAGTGCTCCCAGTTCTGGCGGTCTGCCGGATCAATGGAAGAAGTGACAATATTGATTCGGATGCGTTCTTTCAGGGGCAGGGAAATGAATTCCTCCAGAAATTGCCATCCATCCATAATCGGCATATTGATATCCAGAAAAATAACTTCGGGAACCCCCTGGCCGTTCTCAATACCTGCTCTAATCCCATCTATGGCTTCCTTACCATTGGCGTAGGTGATAATATTCTGGCTGAGTTCAATTGCGCTCAGCATTTTTTTTATTCCAAAAACTGTGATGGGGTCGTCATCGATAATACTTATGGCCCTAATTTTTTTCATTAAAATAAATGTTAAATGTGGTTCCTTTACCAACTTCACTTTCTACGGCTATCTTACCATTCATGGCTTCGATCTGGTTCTTGGTAATGTACAGGCCGATACCACGTGCATCGGGTTTATCGTGGAAGGTTTTGTACATGCCATACAGCTTTTCACCGTATTTATCCAGATCGATACCCAGACCATTGTCGGTAATTTTCAGCACGGTATAATCCTGGTTCTGTTCAACGGACAATTCAACTACCGGATCTCGATCCGGACTTTTGTACTTGACCGAATTCGTAATGAAATTCATCAGAATACTATCCAGATAAGCAGGCACCACTTTTACCATTGTGTTATGGGGGATCTCATTTAAGACTTGGGCATTGTTCTTTTTCAGGAATGCAGCCAGGTTTTGTTGCACATTGCTAACTTTCTTGCCAAGATTTACTGGCTTTTTCTCAAGGTTGACATTAGTACTGATGGCTACTACCTCATTCAGATTTTCAAGGGTCTCCAGCAGGTTATCAGAAGCTTCAGTAAGCATTTTTAAAAGATTTTCCTTTTCCTTTTCATCAGTTTCATCAACCAGGAACTCAAGCAACATGGAGAAGTTAGCCGAGTGCGATCTTAAGTTGTGTGAAACAATATGCGCAAAGTTTATCAACTGTTTATTCTGTACAGAGGTTACACTGATCAGGTCCTGCAGTTCCTTTTCCTTTCTCTTTAAATCGCTGATGTCCATACTGATCCCGATCAATCCTTTGGCTTTGCCATCCGTACCGATCAGTGGGATCTTTGATGTAAGGAAAGTTGTGACCTTACCGTCTTTCTTAACGTTGATCGTTTCTTTACCCAGCATTGGGGTCAGGGTGGTCATAACCGTCAGGTCTTCTTCCCTGGAGATGTTCACCGAAGCTGCATCGTAGAATTCCTCATCCCCTTTACCAATAACTTCCGCATGGTCTTTCAGGCCGCAATAATCCAGTTCTGCTTTATTGACCAATATCTTATTGGAATCCAGGTCTTTGATATATACATTGAGCGGTAGATTGTCTATCAGGGTTCTCAGTAGTTGCTTTTCCTCATTAACCTGCTTCTCTTTGTATTTTATTTCCGTAACATCCTGTGCAGCAGTCCATAACAAACGTTGCCCTTTTTTGGTTTCAACCAGGGAACCATTTAATGTTACGCAAAAACTAGAGCCATCCTTGTGGATTAGCTCGTGTTCCAGGGGTCCGAATGTTCCCTCTTTTTCCAGGATCTTGTTGATTTGACTGATTTTCAGGGAACGGGTATTGGGAACAAAAGTTCCGTATTTCAATTCTCCGATTTCATCTTTGCCATATCCTAAGGTTTCGGTAAATGCGCTGTTTATCTCCAGGATTTCACCGGTATCAAAATCACTAAGAATTTTTGCTATTGGCGATAGTTCAAACAAGGCGCG
>JABDRK010000211.1 GCA_013041785.1 Eudoraea sp. | reverse complement strand
GGTCTGTTCCGGCTGGATTACTTTGTCCGGGTGCTGAAGCAGGTATGTAAAGTCTGAGATATTCATTGCTTTTACCAGTTGGCCAGGGATTCGTTAAATACGTCCTGATTAATCCGTTCAAAAATAGCCAGATGTGCTTCGTCCCTTACACTGGAAAGCTGGGCATTTGCATCGTAATCAAAGAAGAATGAGAAACGCCTTTCAAAATCAGCATCCTCCTTGGTCCGGTTGAAAAAGCGCACATTAACACTCATGGTAAGCCGGTTTTGCGCTGCCCTTTGTTCTGCTGTAGCCGTCATGGGAGAGACCCGGTATTCTACAATTTCCCCCTCGTATAACAGATCGGCATTTGATGAGACCAGGTCCAGGTTAGTCTGGTTCAGGATCACATCCTGCAGGGACAGGGTATATTCCCTATCCAGTCCAGGCTCAAAAATTGAACCGGGACTTTGGGAGGCATAATTCTGGAAATAATTGACCTGGAACGTGGTGGCCGTTCCTACATCTCCTCCGGTAAAGTTGTATGCCCCGCAGGAGAACAACAGGAGCAAAGGCAGCCCCAGGAACCACTTTATATTTTTTACTGGTTTTAAATTATGCTGTTCTGAACGGAACATAAATTACAGGTCGTATTGTTTTATTTTTCGGTAGAGTGTTCTTTCCGAAATACCAAGTTCGGCGGCCGCTGCTTTTCGTTTCCCCCGGTTTCTCTCCAGGGATTTCTTGATCAGTTCAATTTCCTTCTCCTGTAAAGATAAGGTTTCCTCTTCTTCAATCTCCTCTGCAAAATGGTACTTATCCTCACTTGCAGGCTCATAGGGCGGACTTGTTTCTTTTTCGTGCGGAGGTAGTAATTCTACAGCGGTACGCTCGGCTTCCGGGGTTTCCCCGTTTTCGCCGTAGATCTTTTCGATCAACGGCCCGTGCTCTTCGTGCACCTTAGAAAGGTCGCTGCTTTTCAGCAACTCCATCGTTAGTTCCTTCAGGTCATTCAAATCAGCTTTCATATCAAAGAGCACCTTATACAAGATCTCTCGTTCGTTGCTGAAGTCCCCTTCTTTGGATTTAGGCGGGATTACTACTGGTAAATTCGAATCATTGGCATTGGGCAGGTAGCTGTTGAGGGTATTCATGGAGATGCTCCTGCTTTTCTCCAAAACAGAAATTTGCTCCGCTACATTTCTGAGCTGGCGGATATTTCCGGGCCAGCGGTATTTAAGCAGGAGTTGCACGGCATCATCATCTAATCTGATGGTAGGCATCTTGTATTTCTGTCCGAAATCTGAAGCAAATTTTCGGAAGAGCAGATAGATATCTTCCTGTCGCTCCCTCAGCGGAGGAATGTTGATTTCAACCGTACTCAACCGGTAATACAGGTCTTCCCTGAATTTACCTTTTTTGATCGCTTCGATCATATTCATGTTGGTAGCGGCCACAATGCGCACATTCGTTTTCTGAACATGGGAAGAACCAACTTTGAGGAATTCTCCGTTTTCCAAAACCCGTAACAGGCGTACCTGGGTGGTTAGGGGGAGTTCTCCTACCTCGTCAAGGAAGATTGTCCCTCCGTCTGCAACTTCAAAATATCCACTGCGTGTCTGGGTTGCACCCGTAAAGGCGCCTTTCTCATGACCAAACAGTTCACTATCTATGGTTCCCTCGGGGATAGCACCACAGTTTACGGCGATATATTTGGCGTGTTTCCTGTGCGAAAGCGAGTGAATGATTTTGGGCACGGCTTCTTTACCCACTCCACTTTCTCCCGTTACCAGGACGGAAATGTCTGTAGGGGCTACCTGTATGGCCTTTTCCAGCGCCCTGTTTAGTTTTTCATTGTTGCCAATGATCCCGAACCTTTGTTTTATCGCCTGCAGATTTTCCATTGTATTATTCTTTTGAATATCCCACGGCTTCACCAATCAATGTGGCTGAGGTACAGTCTTTTATTTTTACCAGCACGAACTCTCCCGCCTGATACTGTTCTTTTGGGAAAACCACAACGGTATTCTGGGTGCTCCGGCCCATCCAATGGGAGTCCGATTTTTTGGAATTCCCCTCAATCAGCACTTCCTCAATTTTACCCAGATGTTGCTGATTCCGATATAGGCTGTGATTTTGCTGGAGTGCAATGATCTCGCGTAATCTACGTTTTTTGACCTCCATAGGAACATCATCCGGCAGTTTCCGGGCGGCCAAAGTGCCGGGCCTCTCAGAATAAGCGAACATAAATCCGAAGTCGTATTTCACATATTCCATGAGGCTCAAGGTGTCTTCATGGTCCTCCTCCGTTTCTGTCGGGAATCCGGCAATCATATCCTGACTAATACCGCAATCGGGGATCAACCTGCGAATAGTATCGATAAGTTCAAAGTATTCCTCTCGGGTATGCAGCCGGTTCATCTGCTTGAGGATGCGGTCACTTCCGCTTTGCACCGGCAAATGGATATAGTTGCAGATGTTATCGTAACGGGCCATGGTTTCTATCACCTCCACCGTCATGTCCTGGGGATTGGAGGTAGAGAACCGGATCCGCATCCCGGGTTGTGCTTCAGCTACCATGGCCAGCAGGCCTGCAAAGTTGACGGATGTGGCTTTCTGCATTTCAGAAGCCTTTTCAAAATCTTTTTTTAATCCGCCGCCATACCACAGATAACTGTCCACATTCTGACCGAGGAGGGTTACTTCTTTGAAACCCTTTTCCCAGAGTTGGTTGATTTCTTCCACAATCGAATAAGGATCCCTGCTTCTTTCCCTTCCCCGGGTGAAAGGCACCACACAAAAGGTACACATATTGTCACATCCCCGTGTAATGGAAACAAATGCAGTAACCCCATTCGAGTTGAGTCTAACAGGGGCAACATCTCCATAGGTTTCTTCTTTGGAAAGGATCACATTTACTGCGTTCCGACCCTCGTCTAC
>JABDRK010000210.1 GCA_013041785.1 Eudoraea sp. | reverse complement strand
CATCTGGTTTTTGCTTCATGGCATTCTTGCTGGCTCTTCCTACCAATGCATTGGCTACTTCAGGATCCTCCAGGGCAACAACCGGTTTATTATACTTAGCCCCAGCCCTGTATATGAACATATCCAGATAGGTGTCTTCCTCAAAATTTTGATTGTATTCATTAGTGCGATAGAGGATGTTATTCACCAAGCGATCATCCGACGACAAATATTTGGCTATATCCCGGGTTGTTGGTGGAGTAAATTGAAAGGCGCGGGAATAAAACCCTTTTGGTTTAAATCCGTATCCCTGGCGGTAGTTGCCGCCGCTGCGATCTGTATCTGATTCCAGCCAGGTTCCGGGGTCGGATTCCAGAGCCACCATATCGCTTTTCAGCAGGGCTTCGTAGAAAACATCATCCAGATGAAACGCAATTTTCTTGCTCACATGCATGGTGCCATACAGAAAGGAACTTTGCTTTAAACCATTGCCCGATATTTCCCAAAGGAGGCTATTGCGCTCCTGGGCATTTAAGGTCATAACCAGGCATAATAATAGGGCTGTGCAAAATACGCGCATCTTATATGTCGGTTTGGTTTGTTTATTCGTCGGCACAGGTCCGGAAATACCTTTCTGAAAGCTACATCTTCCTCTGAGGTTTATTCCCTTAGGTTGGTTATTCCATAGGGAATCCTTATGCGGGCATCAAAAAGTAATGATCTATTTTTCAACGCAGATTACAGGTAAGTAGTATTTTTGCGCTGTTAAAATAAACAAAGGATTAAACTTCCTGCCGTGCCTAAACATAGAAACAATAATCAAAAAAATTCCTGGGCTTAACAAAAAAAATTTATGAAAAAAGGTGTTTTGTTGGTCAATCTGGGTTCTCCGGACAGTCCAACTTCCAAAGATGTCAAACCATATCTGGACGAATTTCTTATGGACGAAAGGGTAATTGATGTACCCAAATGGCTAAGAACGATTCTCGTAAGAGGAATTATCCTGCAAACACGTCCCAAGCGCTCTGCCAAGGCCTATCAAAAGATTTGGTGGGAGGAGGGATCCCCTTTAATTGTGATCTCAGAGCGGTTTCGGAATAAGGTAAAGGAACAAGTGTCGATTCCTGTGGCACTGGGCATGCGATACGGTTCCATGAGCATTGAAAAAGCCCTGCGCGAACTAGAAACTGCTGGAGTAACAGAGGTTTTGCTGGTGCCCCTTTATCCCCATTACGCCATGTCTTCATACGAAACCGTAGTGGTTAAGGCCCTGGAAGTTCAACAGCGCATTTTCCCAGAAATGCAGATGACTACTTTGCCTGCCTTCTATAGCAATGACGATTATATTAAAGTACTCGCTGACAGCATAGCCGCCGGACTGGAAGATTTTGACTACGACCACATTCTTTTCTCCTATCACGGGATTCCGGAACGACATATCCGGAAATCCGACCCAACCAAATTCCACTGCAAGATTGATGGCAAGTGTTGTCAGACTAATTCCGTCGCCCATTATACCTGTTACCGGCATCAATGTTACGATACCACGGAGCGCGTTAAGGCGTATATGAATCTCGACCAGGAAAAGGTAAGTTCCTCTTTCCAAAGCCGGCTTGCTGGTGATCCCTGGTTAAAACCCTACACAGATTTTGAGTTTGAACGCCTTGCTAAGGATGGCAAGAAAAAACTGGCTGTCGTTACCCCTGCTTTTGTAAGCGATTGTCTTGAAACGCTGGAGGAAATTGCCATGGAAGGAAAGGAGCAATTTGAAGAAGCTGGGGGTGAAAACTACAAACATATCCCCTGCCTGAATGATTCTGATGCCTGGGTAAACCTTATGGTGAAATGGATCAGAAATTGGGAACATGACAAAACCCTGCCGGTGTAATGGCAAGGGTATCCTCAGATCAGCTCGGAACAGAACCCATTGGGCGCCTTTTGGTAAGGCAGGCAGTACCTGCCTCCATTGGGATCCTGGTTATGAGTCTGAATATTCTGGTGGATACGATTTTTGTCGGGAACTGGATTGGTTCTATCGCGATTGCTGCAATCAACGTTGTTCTTCCGGTTTCCTTCTTTATCGCCGCCCTTGGGATGGCTATTGGGATAGGGGGAAGCAGCATAATATCAAGAGCCCTCGGGGCTGATAAGAACGAAAAAGCCCGGAAAACCTTCGGTAACCAGATCAGCCTCACCCTGTTGGTTACCATCTCCATGGTTGCCCTTGGCCTGTATTTTATTGATGACCTTATTCCCGCATTTGGGGGTAAGGGGCTTATTTTTGAGCCCGCTAAAATCTATTACACCATTGTGTTGTACGGGGTGCCCTTTCTGGCCCTTTGTATGATGGGTAATACCGTGATC
>JABDRK010000188.1 GCA_013041785.1 Eudoraea sp. | reverse complement strand
CCGGCAATCTTCTCAAGTTCTTCAAGGTTTTTGGCTAGTTTCACTCCGCCTCCTTTACCCCGGCCGCCTGCATGCACCTGGGCTTTTACAACATACCATGATGTTCCTGTCTCGTCTGTGAGTTGTTTGGCCAGGGTTACCGCCTCCTTTGAATTCTGGGCCACTTTGCCCCGTTGAATCCGTACCCCAAAACTTGCTAAGATTTCTTTTCCCTGATATTCGTGAAGATTCATAAACAGAAATTTGTTGCTGGCAAAAATAGCAAACGCGCCCCATTAGACCAATTAATTAAAAGGCAATGTTCATTTAAATTTCAATTGGGAACAGCTGAACGGTCTAGACTTCCAGATCCTCAAAATCCAGCGGGTCAAAATTGCGAAAGTGTCCGTTTAATTCGATCAACTCTTTGGCGCGTTGAACTTCCTTTAAAACCACGATGGTCCCCATAAGATGGGAATTGATAAAACTTAGGCGTTCACTTTCCCTGGGTATCTGCAGCAATTGATATTCCTGCTCAAAGGATAGTCCCATTTTATGTGCAAGGGTAAAACTGTTAAAGAGTTCTTCCTTAATGGCGTCGAATGGTACATCCATCAACTGGTATAATTCCCTGAGCTTGGAAAGCACCATGCGTTTTTGTTTCTCATCCCCGTCGTTAATATTGTCAAGAAATTGTACAATTCCACCTGCGTAGGGTTTTCCCGTCATCTCATTCTCAAAAGTGACGACTTTAAAAACTTGCCGGGCCACGCAAATAATATCCATAGCTCCGCTTTCGTAGGAGTTGACTACTTCTACCAACTGCACTTCGGTCCCATAGGCAATGCTGTCATTGATATACACCGGGATACCAAAAGTCGCTGCGTGCTCCTTGCAATCGGTAATGAGTACTTTATAGCGTTCTTCGAAGATGTGCAGTGGCACTTGTTCACCTGGAAAAAAGACGGTTTGAAGGGGGAATAACGGAAGCTTCATAGATAAATTTTACCTAAATGTACGAAGCAAATAAGAGCATGGCAAACCAATTAATTGTTGTATTTATAACATTTTGTTGTAGAAATATAAAACTGTTTGAATATCTTGTGCGCCAACAGGAAGAGCACTAGATTTGTCCAAAACAGCTGATATGAAAAATTCAGAACTTTTGTCGGTTGCAACACAATACGGAGCCCCCGTATATGTGTACGACACCTCCAAAATTATATCCCAGTTCCAAAGGCTTACGAACGCCTTCGGATCGGTTCCAAAACTCAAGCTGAACTATGCCGTCAAAGCGTTGTCTAACCTTTCCATCCTTCGCTTGATGAACAGCCTGGGGAGCGGATTGGATACGGTTTCTATACAGGAAGTCAAACTGGGTCTTTTGGCAGGTTTCAAACCAGAGGACATAATCTTCACCCCCAATGGGGTTTCCCTTGAAGAAATTGAAGAAGCTTCGGCCCTGGGGGTTAAGATCAATATCGATAATCTGTCGTTCCTGGAGCAATTTGGAAGTACACACCCGGATGTTCCGGTATGTATCCGCATAAACCCCCATGTTATGGCCGGAGGAAACACCAAGATTTCCGTGGGCCATATCGATTCCAAATTTGGGATAAGTATCCACCAAATCCCTCATATCCTGCGCATTGTAGAACTGACGAAGATGAAGGTAAACGGAATCCATATGCATACGGGAAGCGATATTCTGGATATTGATGTGTTCCTCTATGCGTCTGAAATCCTCTTTGATACAGCCAAGCACTTTAAGGACCTGGAGTTTATAGACTTTGGAAGTGGCTTTAAAGTACCGTATAAAGCCGGAGATATTGAAACCAACATTGAAGAACTGGGACAAAAGCTCAGTTCACGTTTCAACGAATTCTGTAAGGAATATGGCAGGGAACTGACACTTGCCTTTGAGCCGGGTAAATTTCTTGTGAGTGAAGCCGGCTATTTCCTGGCACGTGTAAATGTGGTGAAACAGACAACCTCAACGGTTTTTGCGGGGGTAGATTCCGGTTTTAACCATTTTGTCCGCCCCATGTTTTACGGGGCTTCCCACGAGATCATCAACCTTTCCAATCCTAAAGGAAAAGAGCGCTATTACTCTGTTGTCGGTTATATCTGTGAAACGGATACATTCGGGAATAATCGCCGTATTTCCGCCATTTCCGAAGGAGACATCCTCTGCTTTAAAAATGCAGGGGCATATTGCTTTACCATGGCCAGTAATTACAATTCCAGGTACAGGCCGGCAGAAGTGCTTTGGCACGAAAGAAAGGCAGTGCTGGTGAGAGAAAGGGAGAGTTTTGATGATTTGATCAGAAATCAGATTGATGTGGGTGAGCTGTTTAAGGCGGAGGTTACCCCGCCCGTAGTGAAATAAAATTTCATTCTTTTCGTTAGTTTTGGTATAGAAATTGGACGTATACCTCAAAAGCTATCTCATGAATATCAGTACCCAAAAATTGTCCAGGTTAGTAATTGCAGGACTTCTCCTGCTCACCGGGCCTATGATTTTAGCCCAGGAAGTGCAGTGGATGACCTGGGAAGAAGCCACTAATCTGGCTACCACCGAAGAAAATCCCAAAAAGATTTTTGTTGATGTGTATACTGATTGGTGCGGTTGGTGTAAGAAAATGGATAAGGATACCTTTCAAAATGCCGAGGTAGCAGCCTACATGTCCAAAAACTTTTATATGGTTAAGCTTGATGGTGAAGGCAAGGAACCCATAACGTATAAGGGCAAAACCTTTAAGTTCGTTCCCTCAGGAAAAAAGGGATATCACCAATTGGCGCTGGCCTTACTCCAGGGCAGGTTAAGTTATCCGACAGTGGTCTTCCTTGACGAAAATCTCAATATGCTTTCCCCGGTGCCGGGATATCAAAAACCAAAACCCTTTCTCAATATTGCGCGCTATTTCGGGGATAATATCTACCTGAAGAAAGACTGGAAGACCTACAGCGGTCAGGGCCGCTAAGGCCTTATTCCAAGTACAACAGTCGACTTGTTTATCTACTATAATTCGGAGATTCTTTGGTGATCGTTACGTGATGTGGATGGCTTTCTTTAATTCCACTGGCGGTAATTTTCACAAAGCGTGCGGATTCCTTTAGGGTATCGATATCCTTAGCCCCGCAATATCCCATTCCTGCCCGTAGTCCGCCTATAAACTGATGGATGCTTTCATATAGTTCTCCTTTGTAGGGTACCCTGCCGACAATACCTTCTGGAACCAATTTTTTAATGTCATCTTCCACGTCCTGGAAATAACGGTCCTTACTGCCATGTTTCATCGCCTCCACAGAACCCATGCCCCGGTAGGATTTAAACTTACGGCCTTCGTAGATAATCGTTTCCCCGGGGGATTCCTTTGTTCCTGCCAAAAGGGATCCAAGCATAACGCAGTCGGCTCCTGCGGCAATGGCCTTGGGGATATCTCCCGTATAACGGATACCGCCATCGGCAATTACCGGCACCCCACTGTCTTTTATAGCAGCGGCCACCTCTAAAACTGCTGAAAATTGGGGAAATCCAACCCCGGCGATAACCCGGGTAGTACAGATAGAACCGGGCCCAATACCAACTTTTACGGCATCTGCCCCTGCCTCAACCAGGTAATGCGCCGCCTCCGCAGTGGCAATATTTCCAACTACTACATCCAGTTCGGGATGATTGGCCTTTATTTCTTTCAATACAGTAATTACCCCTTGGGTATGCCCATGGGCTGTATCGATAACTATAGCATCTACCCCGGCTTTTACCAGGGCGGCAGCACGTTTGGATGCATCTGCCGTTACCCCAACGGCGGCAGCAACCCTGAGACGACCGTATTGATCCTTATTGGCACTGGGTTTCTGGGTAAGTTTAGTGATGTCCCGGAAGGTTATCAAGCCAACCAGGGTATTATCACCATTTACTACGGGCAACTTCTCAATCTTATTCTCCTGTAGGATTTCTTCGGCCTGTTCCATGGAAGTCCCTTCACTCACCGTAACGAGATTTTCAGATGTCATAACCTCGGTAATTGGGCGTTTGTTATTTCTTTCAAAACGCAGATCCCGGTTAGTCACTATCCCAGCCAGTTTATGGTTCTCGTCCACTATTGGTATCCCGCCAATGCTGTGCTCCCTCATGGATTCTTTCGCATCCATGACTATTGCAGATAACGGTAAGGTAACCGGATCCATGATCATCCCGCTTTCGGCACGTTTAACTTTACGCACCTTCATAGCCTGGTCCTCGATAGTCATGTTCTTGTGCAAAACTCCAATACCGCCTTCCCTGGCCATGGCAATAGCCATTTTAGATTCAGTTACGGTATCCATCGCAGCAGATACAACAGGAACATTTAGCTTGATATTACGGGAAAAGCGTGAAGTGATATTAACCTCCCTGGGGAGTATTTCGGAGTAAGCAGGTACGAGGAGGACATCGTCATAGGTAAGGCCTTCTCCAACGATCTTTTTTAGATGAGCGTGCATGGCAATTAAGGATTAATTGCGTGCAAATATACTACATTATTTGACACGACTTTTAAAGCCTTATGGATTTGACGCATCGATATGCTTAACAAATAGGAGTTGATACAAAACAATTCCAGACGCAACAATATAGGTAAGAGTCATCAAGAGGCCTGAAACCATTACAATGTATTTCATCCATAAGTGTCCCATCCAGAGTAAATAGATGCCTCCAAAGGTAAATACCACGGAAAAAAATGGTTCAAGCGTTAAAAATATTTTTAATTTTTTCGGTATTTCAGCCATCCATA
>JABDRK010000187.1 GCA_013041785.1 Eudoraea sp. | reverse complement strand
ACCTGCGTAAAATAAAGGTCATTCACCAAATTAGGGCTAATCCGCACTCCATATCGGAATAGCAGGTCGTTCAGGTTGAGGTCCCTGATATATGCCAGGCTTTTGCCCTGGTTGTTAAACAGGCTGTCCAATTCAGCAACTACAGGATCAATAAGCCACATACTTGCTCCTCCATGAACCATGTATTGATCCAGGATATATTTTTCTTCTTCGGTAAACGCCTGGGTAGGCTTTGCTATCAGGGCAAGGTCAAATTCCCTTAATCGCTGCAGGGTGCCTTCCGGATTGGTCGCCACCGAATCCAGCGTAATGGCCCCGATATTGTAGTATTCCCGAATAGTGGTCAGGAAATCTGCAAGATATTGGTCTTCCAGCTGTCCATTGCCCTTGATTACTGCAATGCGTTTTTTCTCTTTAATACCCAGTTTTGTAAAGGCATCGGCAAAGGCATATTCCAGATTCTGAACAGAATTATTAACCCGGTCTTCCGTGCTTGCCCCGAGTTTATTTTTTAGGAGTGGTACTTTAACGGTCCTTTCCTGAAAGGTGACCAGTGCCCAGGGAAAAAGGAGTTCCTGGGTTGTTTTCGTATTGGCCGCTACCGTAATATTTACCGGAGTAAGTCCGAGGCCCTGTAGTTGTGCAATCGTAGCCTCAATTTCGGTTTCTCCTTCCAATGGATTCACCAAATTAAAGACCAATTCGCCATTGGTTTCTTCGAATTCCTCCAGGATTTGCACAGTCTCGTTCCGTAGCCTAGTGAATTCCGCAGGAAGATCCCCATCCAATAGTACGTCAATTATGACTGGTCCTTCAAGATTCCCGACAGCTTCAAGCGCAGCAGGGGACAGGGTAAATCGTTTATCCTCAGTAAGGTCAAATCGCACATATGCCCATTGGGCGAGGAAATTGACCAGGATTACCCCCAGTAGTACCTTTATACCAGCCAGAACAAATCCCTTTCCCATCAGCGATTTAATTTTTTAAGGTAGACCTGGGTGAGATATAAAAAGAGATAACCTACCGAGGCAAAATAAACCAGGTTTCGTGTATCCAAGACCCCGTTGGCCATAGCCTCATAATGTGCTTTCATACCCAGTGACCTTATATTGTATGCCCAGGCTCCATTTTCAAACAGCGAGGCCAGGGAATCAAAACCATAATAGAGGATAAAACACGCCAGCACACCAATCAGGAATGCCACAATTTGATTTTCTGATAAAGCTGACACAAAAAGGCTGACTGCAGAAAATGTAAGTATCAAGAACAGCATCCCAAAATAGGAGCCCCATACCAGGCCCAGGTCTAAATTACCGGGGGTAGTACCCAATTCATGGATGGCATACACATATAAAAGAGTAGGGAGTAAGGCAATTAACACCAGTGCGAAAGTGCCCATGAATTTACCCAGCACAGTTTGCCAAAGGCTTATCGGTTTTATATAGAGGAGCTCCAGGGTGCCCAACTTGCGCTCTTCAGAAAAACTACGCATGCTGATTGCCGGTATCAGAAACAAAAAGATCCAGGGGGCCATGCCGAAGAAGTTACTCAGGTCTGCAAACCCATATTCCAGGATATTGTAGGGGCCTTCAAATACCCAGAGAAATAGTCCGTTTAGCAGGAGAAAAAGCCCAACGACCAGGTAGCCTGTTGGAGTAGTAAAAAAAGACCGGATTTCCTTTTTAAAAATCGCAAACATAATCAACTCATACTTTCCAGTTTATTAAGGCTCCAGGCCTCCGGGGGCGCCGAGAACAATTGTCTTGTCTTGCTCCAAATCCCCTTAAAAAAGGGAGATTTCCGGTATTCCTCCAAAAAGGTCTCCTCCTCCCAATGGCTATACGTAAAAAAGGTGGAAGGATCCTTGCGGTCCTGATAAAGTTCCAGTAGCTGACATCCTTCAAAATTCCTGATGTAGATTTTGGTCTCTGCAAAGATCGCCTCAAACTTAGCAATATTTTGCTTTTCAATGGTCAATTTTACGATCCGTACCAGCATTTACTCAAAGTTTATCATTATGGTATCCCGGTAATCGAGTCCCAGCAGGCTCGAAGCGCCTCCTACGGTCTGCAGATCACTTTTATAAATAGCCAGTTCTATATAATCCGAAGAATTAAACAGGGCCAGAAGGTCTCCGGGGCCTTTTCTTCGGCTCTTATCCAGGTTGAAGTTGATAATATCACTGTATTTTCCATGGATTTCTGTGATTCGCTTGTTGCGGGCATTGATCTCAAACTTTCTGCCTTTTCGGTAGGCTTCAAAAAGGCCTTTTTGAATATTGGTGATCACATTGCCAAAATTATCGATATAGATAACATTGCCAATCAGGGTATTTCCTCCATTGGTTACCCTGGGTGCGAATTCTTTGAGCACCTTAAGATTATCTAAAGGCTTGCCCACTACTTCGAGTTTACCGCCCCTGGCCAAATGACAGGCCACTTTCACAAAGACTTCCAGCACAGGAAAGGCCCCCTGCAATGCCTCAGGAAGCTGTATTTCATAGACTTTTTCTGGTTTGATCTCTTCGGTAATCAGACTTACCACCCCGTTATTGGCACCAATGAAGTAATGGCCATCAACAAAAACTGCTATATGCTGGTTTTCCGGGCTTGGTTCCGCATCTACTCCTACGATATGGATGCTTCCCTTGGGAAACGCATAGTAGGAATTTTTAAGGATATAGGCACATTCCTGTATATTGAACGGACTGATGGCATGCGAAATATCAACAATTTTAGCTTCTTTTAACTCGCTGTAAATGGTCCCTTTGATTGCGCCTACAAAATGGTCTTTAAGCCCAAAATCTGTAGTTAAAGTTATGATTGCCATGCAATACTGTTGATATATTTTTGCCCGGGCAAACTGTTTTTTTGATTAAGTTTGTCCAACAAAATTACATAAAAAAATAGCGTACCGAAATGTACGGAACAGGTATTCACTTACAAATATTTACAGCTTCTTGAACGAACTACGACTAGAACTGACCGAAATCAGCCCACGAGAATTTTTCGGCCAGCAAAACGAACATATAGATTTACTAAAAAAACATTTTCCTAAACTTAAGATTGTTGCCAGGGGCAGTAAAATTAAGGTGTATGGCGATGAGCAACTCCTGGATGAGTTTGACAAACGTTTTCATATGCTGACTGCACACTTTGCCAAATACAATACGCTGGACGCCAACGTAATAGAACGGGTCTTGAGCAGTAACGGGGATGAAGACTACGAATCTTCCGATACCAGCAATGATATTTTAGTTCATGGGGTTAGTGGAAGATTGGTCAAGGCCAGGACTACCAACCAGCGCAAATTGGTGGATGCAGTGGACAATAACGATATGGTTTTTGCCATTGGTCCGGCAGGAACAGGGAAGACATATACAGGGGTTGCCCTTGCCGTTCGGGCATTGAAAAACAAGCAAGTAAAGCGAATTATTCTAACGCGGCCGGCTGTGGAGGCGGGAGAAAACCTGGGGTTTTTACCGGGAGATTTGAAGGAAAAGCTGGATCCGTATATGCAACCCTTATACGATGCTTTGCGGGATATGATCCCGAATGAGAAATTGGTAAACTTTATTGAAAACGGGACCATACAGATTGCCCCCATGGCATTTATGCGGGGGCGAACACTGGACAATGCATTTGTTATCCTGGATGAGGCCCAGAATACCACCCATGCACAGATGAAAATGTTTCTTACACGGATGGGTAAGAACGCCAAATTCCTGATTAATGGAGACCCGGGCCAGATAGACCTGCCCAGAAGGGTTATTTCGGGGCTTAAGGAGGCCTTGTTGATCCTGAAAAATACCCAGGGGATTTCCTTTATCTACCTGGACGATAAGGACGTGATCCGGCACAAACTCGTTAAAAAGGTTATTGATGCCTATAAAAATATTGAACATCAAAACTAATTCCGGATGGGCAATACCTTAATGACTACCGATTTTAGTTTTCCCGGACAGGAATCTGTATACCGGGGCAAGGTTAGGGAGGTGTATCGACTTAATGATGGCCTGTTGGTGATGATTGCCACAGACCGCTTATCGGCCTTTGATGTGGTAATGCCTAAGGGAATACCTTATAAGGGACAAATCCTCAACCAGATTGCCACGAAAATGATGGCCGACACTCAGGACATTGTACCCAATTGGCTCATTGGCAGTCCGGATCCCAATGTTGCAATCGGTCATGCCTGCGAACCTTTCAGGGTTGAGATGGTGATCCGCGGGTATCTTTCCGGACATGCAGCCAGGGAATACCGTGCAGGTAGGCGGCAACTTTGCGGGGTATCCATGCCGGAGGGGATGATAGAAAACGATGCCTTTCCCGAACCCATAATTACTCCGGCTACAAAAGCCGAGGAAGGAAACCACGATGAAGATATTTCCCGTGAGGAAATCATCAGGCGAGAATTGGTGTCAGAAGCAGATTACAAGGTCCTGGAACGCTATACAAAAGCCCTCTTTGAAAGGGGAAGCCAGATTGCAGCAAGCAGGGGATTGATCCTGGTAGATACCAAATACGAATTCGGGAAAACCAGGGATGGTAAAATTGTACTTATTGACGAAATTCACACCCCGGATTCTTCAAGGTATTTTTATGCCGATGGCTATGAAGAGAGGCAGAAACAACAGGAACCACAAAAACAATTGTCCAAGGAATTCGTTAGGCAATGGCTGATTAGCAATGGTTTTCAGGGACTGGAAGGACAAGTTGTCCCCGAAATGTCCGATGCGTACATTCAGACGGTTTCAGAAAGGTATATCGAGCTCTATGAGAATATTACCGGGGAGGATTTTGTAAAAGCAGATCTTACAGATATGACAGGGCGAATTGCCAAAAATGTTTCCCGATTTCTGGCAGAGCTGAAATAAAAAAAAGGCCTTCAATGGGCCTTTTTGTTGTAGCGAGAGGGAGACTTGAACTCCCGACCTCAGGGTTATGAATCCTGCGCTCTAACCACCTGAGCTACCTCGCCTAATGGTTTAAAAATCGGGGGCAAATATAACGGTAAAATTCGGCTTCATCAACTTTAGGCTCTCAAAAAATATTCTTTGTCAATTATTTTTTTATCATGCATAAATATCTATATTGTCTGATGTAAATATGCCATGGTATGAGCGATAAGATTAAATATGAACTTGAATTTGTAATACAAGCTTCTCCTCAGCTTTTATTCCAGTATTTATCCACACCTTCAGGACTTTCAGAGTGGTTCGCTGATAATGTAAATTCAAGGGGTGAGGTCTTTAGTTTTATCTGGGACGGGGCAGAGGAGCAGGCCAAATTGCTTAAGCGCAAAACGGATGAATTTGTAAAATTTACCTGGATGGAAAGCGATGATGATTATTTTTTTGAAATGAAGATCATCGTAGATGAAATCACCAAGGATGTCAGTCTTTTTATAACTGATTTTGCTGAAGAGGATGAGTTGGAAGAGGCGAAAATGCTCTGGGAAAATCAGGTAGCCGATCTCAAACAGATACTGGGTTCTAAATAAGGAATGTTTCAAAATCTACTATCTTTGGCCTTCAATTTTTGAAGGCTTTTTTTATGATCAATTACAAGGGGACCCTGCTGCCTGAGGATAGTCCAATATTTGATGCCAGAAATCGGGGTTTTACGCTGGGCGATGCAGTTTACGAAGAGATAAAGGCCGTAAACGGGCAGTTGTATTTCTGGGAGGACCATTACCTGCGATTGATGGCTTCCATGCGTATCCTTCGGATGGAAATCCCAATGAACTTTACCCTGGAGTACCTCGAGGAGCAGATTCAGGACCTCCTTAAGGCCAACGAATTACAGGATAAGCCGGCATTTGTAAAGATCTATGTTTATCGGGAATCTGGTAGCCAGCTGCTACCCGAAGGCAATGAGGTTGCATTTACCATCACGACTGAAACAGGGAAACAACCTTTTTACACCCTGCCTGAAGCAGCTTATGAGCTGGAACTTTTTAAAGACTTTTATATCAACGCGGATATGCTTTCGAACCTAAATACCAACAACCACATCCTCTCTGTGGTTGGCAGCATCTTTGCGCGGGAAAACGGATATCAGGACTGCTTTCTCCTGAATGCAAAAAAAAATGTGGTATCGGCCCTAAATGGAAATATATTCTTAGTACAGGGTAAGCAGGGTAAAACTCCGCCACTTGGCGATGGCTGTAAGGACGGCATTGTGCGAAAGAAATTACTGGGCATTTTAAAAAATTCTGAGCATTACCAAGTACGGGAGGAGTCCATATCGCCCTTTGAACTGCAAAAGGCTGATGGGCTGTTTATAACCAATATACGCGTTGGGATACTACCCGTTACCAAGTATCGCAAAGCAGAATACAGTGGGGACCTTGCCAGGGAATTGATAGGAAAGCTTAATGCAGCTGCTCGCTTGGGTTAGTTAAGTGCCGGGTTTTCAGGTGCGTTGGACCACAGCAGATAATCTCCCCCCAGTTCGATCATCTTTTCCTTCCAGAAGGCGTTTGTGGATTTCTGGATGAGATCACTCTCATATTCATTTTTAACTACAATCCAGGAGCGTGAGAGCAGTTCCTGATCCAACTGCAGGGAAGCCCAGCCGGAGTAACCCAGGAAAAAGCGTATGTCCCGGTTCGTGATCTCCTTCTGATTGATCAGTTCGATCATACGATCAAAATCTCCACCCCAATAAATACCATCGGAGATTTCGATACTGCCGTTAATAAGATGGGGTACTTTATGAATGAAATAGAGGTTATCCTGCTCTACAGGACCACCATTGAACACCCGAAAGGAAACGTGTATCTCTTCCACGAGATCGCTGATATCAAAATCAAGGGGTTTATTCAGAATAAACCCTACGGACCCTTCCTCGTTATGCTCGGCTAGCAATACTACTGAACGGTTAAAGGAAACATCTCCCGTAAGTGCGGGTTCGGCAATAAGTAGTTTTCCTTTTTTGGGTTTTAAATGCTGCATGGCACAATTGGTTCATTTAAAAATATAATAATTCGCTCAAATAACAAAAATGGTGCTAAACGAAAAAAGCACTTACTGATGGTAAGTGCTTTTTTATATCGTTAAATGAAGTTTAGTTAACGGCGCTGCTCAAATCAGAACCTGCTTTAAACTTAACTACATTTTTGGCGGCTATCTTAATGGTTGCACCAGTTGAAGGATTTCTTCCTTCTCTTGCATTTCTTCTGGAAACAGACCAGGACCCAAATCCTACAAGAGATACACGGTTACCACGCTTAAGTGATTTCTCTACGTTGCTCAAGAAAGATTCCAAGGATTTTTTGGCGGCTGCTTTAGTGATACCAGCATCGGCTGCCATGGCATCAATTAATTCTGTTTTGTTCATAATTTAATTCAATTAATTGTTGTTAAATATTTCAAAGCTCAAACAAATTTATAGGGATTTGCGGTTAACGCAAGTAAATTCGGGGGAAATCGGCGTTTTTGTTAATAACTTCACCCCATTGTTGATAAACTGCCAGAAAAAAGGGGCCCTCTTTAAAGGCAATAAGTACGGGGCCTCAGCCAAGTTTGGCCAATTCGTGTAATTTATACCCGTTCAGAAACTCTTTTACCCCCATTCTTTTCTTACCCGATAATTGTATTTCCAGCAGTGATAAGTACCCGTCAGAGACAGCTATTTTTAATGAATCTTTTGCAACTGTTGGCGTACCCGGATCCAAAGTGTGTGCTTCTGGCTTAAATGCTGCTCCATAAATTTTCAGAACCACAGGGTCTTCGGGATTATGGAGGAAGGTCCACGCTGCCGGATAAGGGCTAAGCC
>JABDRK010000186.1 GCA_013041785.1 Eudoraea sp. | reverse complement strand
ACCGTAAAGGGAATGTTTACTTTTTCCGCAACGTGATAAACGAGATTCGCCAGGGTTTTGCGCTTTTCTTCTGTCGCTGAAATATCCAGGAAAACCAGCTCATCAGCACCTTCCCGAGCATAACGGGCAGCCAGTTCCACAGGGTCTCCCGCATCGCGCAAATCCACAAAATTTACACCTTTAACGGTCCGGCCATCCTTAATATCCAAACAAGGTATAATCCGCTTTGTCAACATGCTCTAATCATTTTTAGTATTGAGGTCTATCCCCTCATAGAAACCCAGGTCCTCTGCTTTGAGCAGTTTGGTCCAAAAGGCAATCTGTCCGGTGTGATACGCGTAATGTTCAACCACATGCAAGGCAATCCCAATTCCGCTTAGTTTAAAACCCTGAACCTGGTATTCAGAAAGCCAGGCTTCATTATCTAAAGCATTTACTACGGCTTTAGTTTCTTCCAAAACACCATCAAGTTTTTCAAACAAAGCTGCTTTAGTATATCCTCCGGATATGTTGAATTCGAGGTCCCGTTCTCTGATGTCATCCTGTTTCCCCAAACCGGAAATCATATACTGCCTGATATTGCCGCATAAGTGCAACAGCAGGTTCCCCACACTGTTAGATGCCTGGTTTGGCCTTTGCCAAAGTTCTTCTTCCGAAAGCTGATGCAGGCATTTGGCAATCATTTCCGTTTTTTCATCCAGGCGAAATATCAGGGACTCCGTAAAGGCTTGTATGGCTTTGTTTTCCATGCTCATAAATTGCCAAGTATATAGTGCTCTAATGCTTTTAAAGTAATCCGCTCTTCATAAATGGCCTTTCCGATAATTACCCCTTCACAGCCCAATGCTGCTAATTCCGGCAATTCATCCATAGTGGAGATTCCCCCGCTGGCGATCAGTTTAATCCCCGGAACCTCTTTGTCCTCGACACCGCTTAGCCCTATGCTTGTTTCTATAGTAGCTGTTTTTTTTAAGATGTCCCGATACAGTTGGAATGCCGGGCCAGCCAGCATCCCATCCTTGCTGATCTCGGTACAAATCACATATTGGATGCCTTTCTTTTGATAAGACTTGATGAAGGGCACCACTTCTTCTGTAGATGCTTCCTGCCAACCTGAAACTGCAATACGTCCCTCCTGACAATCCGCACCGAGTATGATCCGCTCAGCCCCGTAGCGTTGCAACCACCCCAGGAAGATACTTCGGTCTTTAACGGCAATACTTCCTCCGGTAGCCTGGCGGGCACCGCTTTCAAATACTCTATGCAAATCCTCGTCAGACTTGATCCCTCCGCCAAAATCAATCTGCAATTTTGTCTTGGAGGCCAAATTTTCCAGCACTTTATGATTGACTACATGCTGGGATTTTGCCCCATCCAAATCTACCAGGTGTAAATACTCAATACCATGATCCTCAAAGGCCCTGGCAACTTCCAAAGGATCTTCGTTATATACCTTTTTCGTACTGTAGTCTCCTTTGGTAAGGCGAACACATTTGCCATCAATGATATCGATTGCCGGTATTATTCTCATGGATTCATTTTTTTAATCGCCCTAAATCTGAATTGGTAATATTTGTCAATCCATATGGGTTTATTAACCGCTTACATATCAATAAAATTCCTGAGGATTTTAGCACCAACCGAACTGCTTTTTTCGGGATGGAACTGTACCCCATAAAAATTATCCCGCTGTAAAGCCGAACTATACGCAAGGCCGTAATCCGAAACCGCTATTGTCTCTTCGCAAAGCGGGGCGTAATAACTATGCACTAAATAGATATACCCATTTTCGGGAATATCCTGAAACAAACCTGACTTCAGCTCACGTATCTGGTTCCAGCCAATTTGTGGCACTTTTACACCCTGATTGAACTTTTTTACATCCACATTAAAGAGGCCTAGTCCCCTGGTATTACCCTCCTCGGTATGCCTGCACATCAGCTGCATGCCCAGGCAAATGCCCAGGACGGGCTGGGTGAGTTTGGGTATAACCTTATCCAGGCCGCTTTGCTCGAGTTTCCGCATGGCACTGCTGGCCTCCCCTACACCAGGGAAAATAACCTTGTCTGCCTCACGGATTTCAGCCATATCCGAAGTTAATTCAGGGGTGAATCCCAAGCGGTTAAAAGCAAATTTAATACTTTGAATATTTCCTGCTCCGTAATCGACAATTGCGATCTTCATTCTCTTATACTTTAGAGCATCCCCTTTGTGGAGGGCAATACCATTTTGTCCATATCGCGTTTTACTGCCATTTTGATGGCTTTGGCAAAGGCTTTGAAAATAGCTTCTATTTTATGGTGTTCATTAGTCCCCTCTGCTTTGATATTCAGGTTAGCCTTTGCTGCGTCGGTGAACGACTTGAAAAAATGCATAAACATTTCTGTGGGCATATCCCCTATCTTTTCCCTTTTGAAATCAGCTTCCCAGACCAACCAATTCCTGCCTCCAAAATCAATGGCCACCTGAGCCAGACAATCGTCCATCGGCAAAGTAAAACCGTATCGTTCAATCCCCAGCTTGTTTCCAAGCGCCTGATGAAATCCTGCACCCAGGGCTATGGCCGTATCTTCTATGGTGTGGTGTTCATCCACTTCCAAATCGCCCTGTACCTGAATATCCAGATCAAGCTGTCCATGTCGAGCCAGCTGGTCCAGCATATGATCGAAAAAGGCAAGGCCTGTATTGACCTGGCTCTTTCCGGACCCATCAAGATTAATATGAATGTTAATATCGGTTTCATTCGTTTTCCGATGGATATCAACCAGGCGGTTTTCCATTTTCAGAAACTCATAAATACGGGACCAGTCTGTGGTTTCCAGCTTTATGCAGTCTAAAATTTCTCCTTTATCTGCCTGGATCTCATCAGTCCCCAACTGGGTTTCGTTATTGATAAAAATTCCCCCGGAACCCAGGTTCCTGGCCAATTCCATGTCTGTTAAACGGTCACCAATGACATAGCTGCTACCCAGGTCATAGGGTGGGTTAAAATATTCCTTAAGCATGCCTGTCCCCGGCTTGCGGGTTGGGGCGTTCTCATGGGGAAAGGTGCGGTCAATATGAATCGCTTCAAAGCGAATACCCTCATTCTCAAAGGCTTGTATTACGAATTCCTGCACCGGCCGGAAATCAGTTTCGGGGTATGCTTTTGTTCCCAGACCGTCCTGATTGGTTACCATCACCAAATCATAATCCAGTTCTCTCACTATCTTACCAAGGTAATAGAAGACTCCGGGATAGAATTCAATTTTATCAAAAGCATCTATTTGCTCGTCCTCCGGCTCCCGTATTAAGGTGCCATCGCGATCAATAAATAAGACCTTTCGCGTATTTGCCTCTTGCATCATGATATTTTCTTAAGTGCCTGAATAAGTTTTTCATTTTCGCTGGGAATACCCACCGTAAACCGCAGTGTATTCTCACAAAGGGGTTGGTTGGATCGGTTGCGCACAACAATCCCCAGTTGTATCAATTCTGTGTATCGCCTGGGGGCATCATCCACCCTTGCCAGGATAAAATTTGCGTCCGAGGGAAAAATCTCTGAGATACAGGGAATATCGTTTAATTCGGACATGAGTTTTGCTCGCTCAGACCGAAGCAGTGCTACCTCCGATTTGAACTGATCTGAATGCTCCAATTGTTCCAAAGCCCGGCTTTGTGTAAGGCCGTTAACGTTATAAGGTGGTTTTATTTTGTTCAGCATGGCGATGATTTCTTTGGAGGCATAAGCAACTCCAAGCCTGATTCCTGCCATGCCCAGGGCTTTTGAAAAGGTTTGGGTGACGATCAGGTTTGGGTGCTGAGGCAATTGGGTAAGCCAGCTGTCTCCCTGTGTGAAATCAATATACGCCTCATCAATCACCAACAAGCCCGTAAAATTATTCAGTAGATCCCTGATCTGTGAAGCGGCAAAAGCATTTCCGGTGGGGTTATTGGGCGAACAAATGAATATGGCTTTGGTGTGTGGAGTAACGGTTTTTAAAATCTGTTCAACGTCCAGCGTAAAGTCCGCTTTGAGATATACCTCCCGGTTTTCAATGGCATTGATGCCGGCCAATACCTTGTACATCCCATAGGTAGGAGGTGCACTAATGATGTTGTCAACATGAGGTTCGCAAAATGCCCGGAATATCAAATCAAGAACTTCGTCGCTCCCATTTCCCAGCAAAATCTGATCTGTTGGTATTCCTTTTAGCTGGGCCAGTTTGTCTTTCAGTATCCTTTGCTGCGGATCAGGATACCTGTTAACCCCATTGTCAAAAGGATTTTCGTTAGCATCCAGAAAAACCATTTCTGTTCCACCTGCGGTAAACTCATCCCGGGCTGAGGAATAAGGCTTTAACCCCTTTACATTTTCCCGGACCAGCCGGTTAAGATCAAATTGCGTCTGCATGCCTGTAGCTTCTTTATTCCGCTTATTCCTTATTGTTCTCTAAAGCTTTTAATCGGACCGTGATCGCATTTTTGTGAGCCTGTAATCCTTCAGCTTCCGCCATAAGGGCAACCGTTTGTCCAATTTCCTGTATACCCATTTCGGTAATCCGTTGATAGGTGATGCTTTTCATAAAACTATCGAGGTTTACACCGCTGTATTGCCGCGCATATCCATTGGTAGGCAGGGTGTGGTTGGTCCCCGATGCATAATCCCCGGCGCTTTCCGGCGTAAAATTCCCCAGAAAAACAGAGCCGGCGTTCATAACTTCTCCCGCAACATTTTCGGCATCCGTGCAGCTTAAAATAAGATGTTCAGGGCCATAGTAGTTAATCATGGAAACTGCGGTTTCCATTCCCGGGGTATAAATAAGTTTGCTATTGGATAAAGCCTTTTCTGCCATCTCCTTCCTTGGTAGGGCTTTGAGTTGTATCCCAATCTCATCTTGTACCTGGGTAAGCATATCCATGGAAGTAGACACCAGGACCACCTGGCTATCCGATCCGTGTTCTGCCTGACTCAACAGGTCTGCCGCCACAAAAGGCGCCTTGGCTGAGTCGTCTGCGACAACCATAACTTCACTGGGTCCTGCCGGCATGTCAATAGCCACCCCAAATTGAGTTGCCAGTTGTTTGGCAACAGTCACATATTGATTTCCCGGCCCAAAAATTTTATACACCTTGGGTATGGTTTCTGTACCGAAGGTCATGGCGGCTACAGCCTGTATCCCCCCTACCTTAAACACCTGGGTAAGCCCGCAAAGGGAAGCCGTATAAAGAATAGCCGGGTGTACCTTGCCTTCCTTGTTAGGCGGGGTACATAATACCACTTCCCCGCATCCTGCTATCTGTGCGGGTATTGCCAGCATCAGTATGGTAGAGAACAGTGGTGCGGTTCCGCCCGGTATATAGAGGCCTACTTTTTCAATGGGTTTTTTTTCTTGCCAGCACAGCACTCCGGGAGCAGTTTCCACTTCAATCCTTCCGGTGCGTTGGGCAATATGAAATCGTTCAATATTTGCCTTAGCCTGTTGTATGGCCTTTTGCAGATCGGCTGGCACAGCAGCTTCGGCCTCCTGAAACTCTTCCGGGGTACATAGAAAAGTTTGGAGGTCAACCCCATCGAAACGCCTGGTATAGTCTTGCAC